>DASYAJ010000175.1:0-1987 GCA_036501405.1 Kapaibacterium sp. (SeqCode) | reverse complement strand
ATACTGTTAAGGAAAAGCAGGAGCTGTTAAAGCTGGCATTGGACTGGTCCGAAACAGAGAAAGTAACGGTATCGGAATCACCGCTCGTTCGGGATTCTGTAAAGAATCGAATTAAATCGCGAAATGGATCGATCGAATCGTATCTGCGAGATTCCGGCAGCTTGGCGAAAAACAGGCTGCTTTCACGAGCGGATGTTTTGGCACTTGCAGAAATTGAAATTGCTTACGAAGGATACGTCAAGCGGCATCACGAACAAATTGCGCGTCTGAAGGAGCATGAGTCGAAGGAAATACCAATAGACTTCAACTTCCTGACTCTCTCCTCGATCAGCAATGAAGCAAGCGAGGTATTCTCCAAAGTTCGGCCACGCACAATCGGTCAGGCAACGCGCCTGCCGGGAGTGACTCCTACGGATGCTGCTATTCTTATGTCTGCAATCCGCGTGAAGCAAAGTGTTCCACGTGGAACAATATAAATACATCCTTTTTATTGTTTTCCTATATTCTTTTTATATTTTTCTACGTAAATGTCTTCTTTATTTGAGGAGGTTAAAGCTCTTGCGACGGAACAGCGCAATCCGGCTTCCATGCAGATGGACGAAATGTCCGCCGAGGAAATTTTGCGGCTCATCAATGCGGAGGATGCCAAAGTTGCACTTGCGGTTGAAAAGGAGATTCCCTTCATCACTCGAGTCGTCGAAGAGCTTACGGAGCGATTTCCACTCGGTGGCCGGCTCATTTATGTCGGTGCGGGGACAAGCGGGCGCATGGGAATCATCGATGCTGCCGAATGCCCACCCACGTTCGGCACGCCCCCGGAACTTGTATGTGCGATTATCGCCGGCGGGAACAAAGCAGTCTTTCAGGCACAGGAAGGCGCGGAAGATAAGCCCGAAGC
The DNA here is from genome assembly GCA_036501405.1 of Kapaibacterium sp. (SeqCode). Lineage (GTDB taxonomy): Bacteria > Bacteroidota > Ignavibacteria > Palsa-1295 > Palsa-1295 > PALSA-1295. Next base: position 1,089 of record DASYAJ010000175.1, on the reverse strand, counting down.
AGGCGCGAAAGAAATCAATCGGACACATGTCATTGCGCGCGATGTCGTCATCGGCATTGCTGCAAGTAAACGGACGCCCTTCGTGCTCGGCGCGTTAGAACGAGCAAAAGAAGTGGGAGCTTTTACCGTGCTGTTGACAACGAACCCGCGCGAATCGATCGCTTCGCTTGCATATCTCGACGAAGCAATCTGCCCGGTTGTGGGGCCAGAGGTACTGATGGGTTCCACGCGCATGAAATCGGCGGTAGCGCAGAAAATGGTGCTGACGATGATCACGACAACCGTCATGGTACGGCTCGGCAAAGTCTATGAGAACATGATGGTCGATCTTCAACTGACGAACAAGAAGCTCGAAGAGCGGGCGAAGCGCATTGTGATGATCGCGACGGACTGCACCTACGATCGAGCAGTGGAACTACTTTCGGAAACCGGCGGGCATGTGAAAACGGCGATCGTGATGGAGCGCCTCCATTGTTCCAAAGCCGAAGCAGCGGCGCGACTTGTGGACTCGGGCGGCTTTGTAAAGCGAGCGCTATAAGGATTTTGAACCGGCTGCGTCCGCTTCCGCAATCGCAGCGAAAGTCCCATCGATATCGTTTTAAAAAAAGCAAAAAAAAGAGGGGTCTCAAGAGCCCCTCCTTTCTTCAGTCCGTTGAACAGGTGAATAGGAAGCAACGCCGCGGCTGCGCCCGCTACGCGTGCTTCGGTCACGTTCAATTATCGTGAAACTTGTTGTATCGTTCGCTTCTTTTTTTTCCTGCTTATCTTCCTGCGTTGATGATGGTGTATCCGACACGAATTTTATCGGAGGTGGAATAATTCGATACGTTCATGGCAGTTGGAATCATTCCAACACGAATATCGAAGGTGCCGGAAGTCCGGTTGTCGACATCCACGAAAAATTCTGCCTGCTGCGGGCTGGGCGCGACTCCATCGTCGATTTTTTGCTCGATGCTCACGAGCACAACGCTCGTGGCCGTCGCGAATTGATTGTTGATGGTGAGCGTCCCGAGGTTCTGGAACACACCGGCGACGGGCGCCACCGTCGCCAGGTTCCCGCCGCCGAGCGTGAGTTCGATCACTCCGCTC
>DASYAJ010000174.1:0-2330 GCA_036501405.1 Kapaibacterium sp. (SeqCode) | reverse complement strand
AAGAACGAAGATGATGGGAACCCAGGGATAGCCCGGCACTGAAAACGGCCGCTCCGCATCTGGCTTCCGTTTCCGCAGCACAAAAATAGCAATTGCCATGAGATCGTAAAGCACCCAATTGACAAACACGTACATGCTGGTAATCAAATCGAACGATCCGGTCATCAGCAGCATAATCGACCATGCGCCCTGCAAAATGAGCGCAATGTGCGGCGTTTGGAATTTTTCATGGACCTTCGCGCTCTTGCGAACAAACAGTCCGTTTCGGGCCATCGCGTAATAGACGCGTGCATTTGTCAACACGGTGGAGTTCGTTGTATCGAACGCAGAAAGCATCATGATCGCCGCAATAATTCCCGCACCACCGGAACCGGCAACCGCGAAGATCATCTGCGAGGCCACGCGATCGTCCGGCGCATTTGCGACGCCGCTCACACCGAGAATATAGAAATACGCGAGATTGACGACGAGATAGAGTACGATAAAAATAATCGTGCCGCGAATAATCGCTTGCGGAATCGTTTGTTGGGGTTCCCGTACCTCGCCGGCAACATACGCGATATTCCCCCATCCGTCGTAAGACCAAAATGCGCCGGACATGGCAAGCGCGATCATTCCAATCAGCGTCCATAGTGTCATTCCATTTTTAGTAAAGGATGGGCCCGATGCAGCCCAGTTTCCTGCGTGACCGAGATGGGAACCCGCGATAAACGCGACAAGCACAATCGCAAGAATGGCGAGCATTTTCAGCGTCGTGGAAATGCTTTGCAAGTTCCCGCCTAATTTCACACCGCGAACGTTCAGCGCGGTAAGCAAGACGACAAGGCACGAGCCGAGCAATTTCCTTCCGAGAAACTGATAAGGAAAAATTGCTCCCAACAGTGGAATGTTCCATGGCGTTGTTTCGGTGACGCCCATCGCTGTCAGCGCCCGTGTGAAATGGGGCAGCGGCATAAAGTTCTCAAAATACTGCGCGAAAAAAAAGCTGATCGCGGCGATGGCCCCACTGCCGGCAATCATAAAATTCGCCCAGCCATAAAGAAATCCCAGACCCTCGCCATATACTTCGCGGAAGTATTCATAGAGGCCGCCGGTCTTCGGCATTTGCCCGACAAGCTCGCACTGCGTAAACGCGCCGAAGAGCGTCAGAATACCTGTCAGCACCCAAACTCCGAGCAAGAGTGGCGAGCTCGGGAGGTCCCGCGCCATTTGCGAGGGCGATGAAAAGATTCCGGATCCGACGACCGAACCGATCACCAATGACGTTGCAGCGTAGAGACCGAGCGCGCGTTTTAGCGGTGGGTTGGACATTCTCTAGGACGCTGCCAACCGGTTATAGATGCCGCACCGACGAATTGATCTGCGTGAAATCGAAGGACTCGAGCCGTTCGACAAGATCGGGAATCGAGCGTTCCGTCGAAACGAGAATTCCCGGATGCGTCATATTCTTTTTGCGGAGTGAATCGTCCAGGTTCGCAGCATTGCCGATATTGTACGTCAGAATAATTCGATTGGAGTGAATGGCGGCGTTCAGCACATCGCGATCCGGTGCACCGCGCATGCCGATGTCCTTCACATGGACCGAATCGCGACCACGCTCACGCAACGCGCGAACGAGTCCGTAGGGAACGTTTGCATCGGGTAAGAGCTGGGGAAGGATAATCGAACGGGAACGCGGCCCGGATTGCTCCGCAATATCGATCGGCTCCACTTCCGGCAGATGGTCGTAAAAATAAGCCAGCGCGCTAAAGACTTCGCCTTTCGAAAGCCAGGGATAATAATCCTGCACGAAAATCTCCGGCGCAACGCCCATCTGCACGTACGCGCCGATATTGCGCACGCTGACGCGCGTACCGGTAATGCATGGCTCGCCGCCGCAAATTTTGGGGTGCGACGAAATATGGGGATATTTAGACCCGAACATCATGAACCATGAAAAGGAAATTCGAGGCGGAAAGATTTCAAAAGAATTCCTTTCTTACTGTCCTAATTTGGGACACTCCTTTTTTTGAAGATTGAAAAAGCAATAGCTTATTTCACATCAAAATCAATATCTGCAATCGTCCAGCGTGGCCGGGTATCGACGGGCTTCGGATATTCTCCCGTCGGAACGCCGAAGCGCCAAGGCCGGACGGAACCCGGATCGTACACGTCCGTTCCGTCCTTCGAAAGATAGGCGCGAATCCGGTAGGAGGCCGTCGGAATTTGATCGAACTCAAAATCTTTCGTTCCATGCGGAAGAATGCTCTGTACCGCAATCGCATCGCCTTGCAGCACTTGCACGACCAGGGCGCTTTTCGGCGATACGAAGAAGGAATCGGCAATGGAGA
>DASYAJ010000173.1:0-1640 GCA_036501405.1 Kapaibacterium sp. (SeqCode) | reverse complement strand
TGTGACATTTATCAAACGACCCGATCTCCTCTGCCCAGGCAGGCAATTTATTCTCTCCATTGGAACCGCTGCGATTGAGGTAATAAAGTTTTCGAGCTCCATTGTGTTCATCAATTGCTACATTTTCGAAAGTAAAGCGTTCTGAAGGTCCATAATTCCTGCGCAACCTCTCGAATAAAAATGAGATGGGTTCTACGAATATTCCTCTGCACCGACTGTTGTGTCTGATCAGCTCAACCAATGGATCGCCAGCGATACCGTCGTTCGCGCCAATATTGACAAAAAAGAACGGAGTTCCTAGCGGGAAAGTACTAGCAATAAGCTTTCCTGGCGTATCATGGAAATAACTTGGCAAGCGATTATACAAAGCGCGCGCTGGCTTTCGAAGGGTTGGAATGGCTTCCGCGAACCAAACACCGATCGTCCTCAGAGTTAACCGCATGTCATGGCCCTGGCATCATGGATCGATAAATTAATTTTAATCTTTCGACGATCACAGAATCTGAAACTTGTCGACGACCCTTTGGACGACATAATTGCAATCGATCTTAAAAAGCCGCTGTCGCGGCGGGAGTTGCGCGGACAGGAGATGATCGGGGGTGACGCAGAGCGACTGCGCTCTGGGCAAACCGCGCTTCGGCGCATCGCGCTTTCCGCATCATCAGCCCTTCATCGCCTCGACATATAGCGAGTACAAGCGATGGTTCACCTGATCAATCGCTAGTTTCGGATGGAGCGAAACTCGAAAGTTCTGATTCAAGACCCGCCGAAAGCCGCTTTTCTCCAGCACAAGCTTCAGAGTCTCAAAATCGTAAGCGAAAAGATGCTCGCCCGACTGATGGAAGACGTGGTTTACGATATGCATTGGTGTAAGGATATCATCAGGCATGTTTGCTAAATCCCAACCGAGAGCATTCCATACATCCGGTTTGTTGGCGACGTACGCCTCCAGATAGCGCTGAGCGTTCGGAACGACAATTCGTATTACGCCGTTCATTTCCAGAATTCGATTCACTTCCGCAAGAAATTTCGGCACGTCGTCTCGAAAATCTAAGTGTTCAAGGACATGCTCGACGAAGGCGAACTTAACCGATCCGGCCGCAAATGGTAAAGGTCGACGAATATCGAGCTGAAAGTAAGTATCGCGGTGGCATCCGATATCGGTGTTGATCCAACCCTCCAGGCCTCGTCCACCACTCCCAAAGTTTACGAGCAGCCCCGTTTGTTTTCTGACCTTACTTTTTCGCCAGTAATAACGGGGATTGATTCGATTCTTTACCTGAAGCCAAATTGCGTTGACTTCGTACCGTAAAATATCGAATGTTCGTCGATTGAACCGCAACAGGGGGAGCACCCGTTGTGCCAGCCTGTGTTTCAAAGTCGCGTTCATTTGGTCACATTCAAATACAAGATAGTAAGTAAATATCGGGCGCGCAGCGTTGCATGATACAGGGCAAACGCGCGAAACTTGTCGCAGCGGTCGCATAACCAGCCGACGAGGCTCATTTTATTGCAATTTCGATCGGTAAACGTCGATGTATTGATCGACGATTACTGCCGCAGAGAACTTTTCAATGGCTCTTCGACGGCAGCCGTTCCGATCGATCTCGCCGAGGCGGCTCACCGCGTCGCAGCCATCG
>DASYAJ010000172.1:0-1741 GCA_036501405.1 Kapaibacterium sp. (SeqCode) | reverse complement strand
CCTCCATTGGAGCAGGCGGGATATCAGCGCCTTCCGATAAATTTTTGACGCGATCGAGCGCGCTATCGGCTGCACTGAGAACAGAAGCGGCACTCGGTCCGGATGGCGCCTGTTGCGGAGCCGCTGCCCGATTGCGCGAAGCATTCGAACGGTTCGAGCGGGAGGAACGGCAGGATGTAAAACCGACCGCGAGGAGCAGGGCGAAAAGAAGATATTTTTTTTGCATGAAAGCTCCTTAGTACAAATTGAACTTGATTCCAAGTGAGAGCGCAACGTTGGATGCCGAGCGTGCCTGATCTTTGGGATAGAGCAGGGTGGGATCGAAAAGCGGATTTTGTTGCGAGGTCGCTCCGCTCGAATTCTGGACATCGTAGTTGTAGATATACGCTGTCATTTCGGTAAGCCGCACCTCTGCGAAAAGATCGAGCATGCTGTTCGCAGCATCGGGATCGTACATCAGCGGTAGCTCGAATCCAATCGCGCCGTATAGGCCGAAAGGAATCGGCGGGCTCATTTTTCGCGAAAAATTTTGAGACGCGTCATTCGAAAAACTGACGTTCTCCTGATAGGCTCCGACAATCCAGACACCGCCTCCCGCGCCAATATAGACCGATGGAAGCCCTCCGCCGAAATTGGTTCGAGCGTTCAGGCCAAGCGTGACAGGGATGTAAGACGAGGTGCGGGTCGTTGTTTGAATGGGGCCGCCTTCGAGCTGGTCGTTCGTTGTGCCGCCAGTGGAAAGATCGTAGCCGGTCGCGGCTTCGAGTTCCAACCCGATGACGGGAACGGTTCCAGTAGTGCTGCCGAGCGAATCGACTTCGTCGATCGGAAGAATCGGAAGATCGAGCGCAAGATTGAGTTTCACGCCTTGCCCGGTGCTCCACCAGATCGGAGCGGACGCGTCGTAGCCGTAAAGCTGCGCCGCACGCGCCAGGCCATAACCGGCACTTGCTTTGACGCTGAAGAGCGTCGGAAGTCCTCCGGCATTGTCATTGGCATCGTCTTGCGAGAAGGCCGCTGTGCTAAAGCAAAGAAGCGCGAGCGCGATGACGAAAGAAGAAATACGTGTAGATCGAATCATCATAAATTCTTTGTGATTTTAAGCGATTTCAGCCGCGCAATAGCGCGCGAACGATATTCGGAATCGGGATAATCGGCAAGGACGCGCTCGTAAGCAGTACGCGCATCGTCGGTCTGCTTCATCTGCTCATGACATTCGCCGATTTTATATTGTGACGCGGCGGCCTTCAGTGAATTCGGATAGTGTTCGAGAACAGTCTTGAACGCATCCATGGCGTCCTGGAATTTTTTCTCGCCATAATAACATTCGCCCTCCCAGTATTTGTATCGGCTGGCGTAGCTGCCATTGGGGTCGTCCTGTTCGAGCGATTGAAATTGCGAAAGCGCCGATTCGAAATCGCTGGTATTGAAGGTGGCAAGCGCGCGTGTATATCGTTCCTGAAACGTCGGTGGTGCGGCTGGTGGTGTCGCAGGTGGAGTGTAGGAATCATGCCGTCCGTTTGAGTGGTCAATCCCGGAATGCTCGTCGCGATCTTCTGTAGGCGGAAGCGGAACGGTGGCGTTCTGGACCTGATGTAATTGCTCTTCAAGCTGAAGGATGCGGGAGTGATCCCGATCGACCAGGCTCGTCATCGAATCGATGACTTCAATGAGCTTTTTTTCGACGAACAAAAGCGAATCCATTCTCATCGAGAGGCCGGATTCTCCTTTTGCGGCATTG
>DASYAJ010000171.1:0-11553 GCA_036501405.1 Kapaibacterium sp. (SeqCode) | reverse complement strand
CGGCGGTGCGCTGTTGCACGCGGCACGTCCGGTTCCGGTGGACACTACGAAAAAAGGTGCCCAGATCAAGCTGGAAGAAGAGACCTACGATTTTCACGACATCGAGCAGGGGACGAAAGCCGAGCATAATTTCGTGATCGGTAATTCGGGAACCGATACGCTCATTATCACATCGACTCGTCCTTCATGCGGTTGCACGGCTGCGGTTCTGGATGCGAAAGACAACAGAATTCCGCCGGGAGGCTCAAGCCGCCTTAAAGTGACCTTCGATGCGAACAATAAGCCTGAAGGTCCGATTTCGAAGAGCGTGACGATCACCTCGAACGCGAAGAACAATCCCGATGCGATGGTGCATATTCAGGGCCGCGTCGTGAAATCAAAGCTTGCGCATAAGACGATGATGCACTTGGATGGCCTGTTCCAGGGCGATTGCGCCTCGTGCCACGTCACCAAAGGCAAAGGCGAGCTTGGCGCGCGGCTCTTCGAAGCCGATTGCGCGATCTGCCATGGTTCGAAAGCCGATGGCAAGCCGGGTCCGGAACTTGCCAGCGAGGCCATGCTGAAGCACACGCCGAAACAATGGCAGAATATCATCGAGAACGGCATTCCGAACTCCGCGATGCCAGCCTTCGCAACGAAGAATAAAGGTCCGCTGGGCGAGGAAGAGATTGCATCGCTCATCGAATACATGGGCGCGTTCAAGAAAGAAGCCGAGCGTAACAACATGTTCAAATCGCTCGGTCCACAAAGCGGCGCTTCGAGTTCTGCTACGGCAACCGTCGGGGTGGGAACCGGAACGGCGGTCACCAAGAACAAGAATTAAGATTTGAAACAAGCTTTCGAAAATGGAGGCTTCGGCCTCCATTTTTTTTCGGACGAGATGGAACTAAATTTGGGCGGTCGAGCGGGAATGACAGTCCCTATTCCGATGGTTAGATAGCTCTATGCATCGCATTGCGCTTTTCGGCCTGCTTTTGGGCTTCGTTCTTTTATCAGGACGAGCTTCGGCGCAGCCTATTCTTTTCAATCATTGCTTCGGCGGTTCGAATGCGGAGCAGTTTACATCGGTCATTCAAACGTCCGATGGCGGATTTGCCTGCACCGGTTACAGCCGTTCGAGCGATGACGATCTGGCCTCGAATTACGGTGGACCGGATGTGTGGGTCGTCAAGCTGAATTCGGCCGGTGGCATTCAATGGAAAAAATCCCTCGGCGGGAGCGGAGCCGATAGTGCAAGCTGTGTTTACGAGACTTCGGACCATTACCTCCTCGTTGCCGGGAAGACTTATTCGACCGACAGTGGCATTACCGGGAATCATGGCAATGGCGATGCATGGATAATTAAACTCGATCTGAATGGGAACCTACAGTGGCAGAAATGCTATGGTGGATCGATTTCGGATGGAGCGAATTCGATCGTCGAAAATTCTTCCACGGGTGATTATGTCTTCTGCGGTTCCACAACGTCGAGCGATGGTGATGCGACCGGCAATCATGGCGGCTCCGATATTTGGGTAGTCGATATTAATCCAAGTGGCTCAGTGCAATGGCATGAGTGTTTCGGCGGCTCGAACGACGAGTTTGGTTACGACATCATTCCGACTGCCGATGGCGGAATGATGGCCTGCGGTCAGACGAAATCCTACGATGGGAATGTGACTGGAGATCACACCGGTCAAGCGGGTGATGCGTGGCTGGTCAAGATCAGCAGTTCCGGTTCCTTTCAATGGGCACATTGTTATGGCGGGACGGACGAAGAATCGGCGAATCAAATCATTCAACGCGCGGACGGCGGCTATACCTTCGCAGGCCGTGCGGGATCGACCGATGGCGATGTCCACGGATTGCACTTCCAGATCGATGCCTGGGTCGTTGCTGTTAATAGTTCCGGATCGACGATTCTCTGGCAGCATGCCCTTGGCGGGCATTTTGACGATGAGGCGTATTCGATTTATCAGACGGCCGACGATGGCTATCTCATCGGTGGGCAGACCGAATCGAACGACGGCGATGCTTCTGGTAATCATGGCGGAGGGGATGCTTGGATTCTGAAGCTCGATTCCGTTGGTAACGTTTCCTGGCAGCGATGTCTCGGCGGGCAAGGGACCGATCAGGCGAACGCGGTGATTCAAGCGGCCAATGGAAAGTATTTTATGGCTGGGTTTACCGGCTCGACCGACGGAGATGTTTCGAACAATCACGGTGGGAACGATGCCTGGCTGACAGAGTTCGGGAATCCCGATCCGCCCATCATCGACTATATCACGCCGGACGCCGGCGCGCCCGGCATGTGCGTCGCAGTCGAGATGGTCGGACCGGCTAATGCCTCACAGAATTTTGGAGACGACCAATATTATTCCCCCGACGTTCCGAACACGAATGATCTCACTGTCACATTCCCTCGTCCAAGCGATAGCCTGCTTGTGCAGCTCGGCCCTTATTCCGTAAGCTGGAATGGGCGGCTACTCCAGCAAATGTTTCTGATTAATCCGCACAGCGCTCCCATCGATACGGAAATTTATTTTCAGGTTAATTGGCAAGGGCAAGCAACCGCCGTCGATAGCTTCCTCATTGTCTCCCCAACGCACTTCGCTTCAATGACAGGTGGCGGAACGATTCCCATTACCGGTCGCACGAAGCGGAATACGCTCGTGATCGACTCGATGGTCCTTTCCAAAGGAACTTATACCTTCTCGCAAGCCGATCCGGATGCGGTCGCGCCTGGGAACCAGTCCTATTTGCCAGTACGGATTCTTTCGATGGGCCCGGTCCGGCTTTCGGGCGCAGTTATCAAGGCAGATGGGCAGAATGGGAATACGGGAACCGCGGCCGGTGCCGGAGGTCCTGGCGGCGGCGGCGGCGGCGCGGGTTATCCCGGCAAAGGCGGCGATGGATTTATCGGCGGTGGCGGCGATAACGATGCACCGAACGGTAACGGTGGCGTGGGAACTGGATCGGTGCCAACGACGCCGACGGGCGGGTCGAGCTTAAATGGCGTTACCGGCGGGCTCGGAGAGCAGCATTCCGGTAGTGGCGGCGACGATGGCGGTGGCGCTGGCACTGGACACCCATTCGGAACGAGCGGCACAAACGGGAACAATACCACAAGTCCCAACGGCGGCTTCGGTGCGGGGTCTGCTGGCGGAAGCACCTCGAACTATGCGACCGATTATGGCGGAGGCGGAGGCGGATATGCAACGGTTGGCGCACAGGGTTCAGGCGCTGGAAATAACGGCGGCCAGGTCGTTGGGAATCTGATGATCGTTCCTTTCGCAGGTGGTTCCGGCGGCGGAGGTGGTAACCAAACGTATGTGAGTCTGATTGGCGGTCAGGGAGGTTCCGGCGGCGGCGGCGGCGGTGCGGTCGATATTACGTCGTTCGCTTTCTTCTCGATGGGAAATGGCGATGTCGAAGCCGCAGGAGGAGCAGGTGGGAACGGGAATCATTCACTGGAGCCTGCCGCAGCCGGCGGGGGCGGTTCCGGCGGAGCGCTTTCGATCAGCGCGCGGGATTCGGTCGTTATTTTTAGTTCTGCGTCGCTGAATGTTGTCGGCGGCGCAGGCGGCACGTCCAGTTCCAACAATGGTGGCGCAGGCGGCGTGGGGAGAATTCGCATCAACGGCTTTGCTTCGAAATCGGCAAGCCCAACAAGCAATAATTTTTTCCCGACCGCGAATAGCGCGACCGGCCCTTCGATTCAAAAAGTAACGTTCCTCAGCGATAGCGTTTATATTACGGGATTCGATCAATTCTGGGATGCTGCACCATCGGGTTCCCCGAATATCGATCTCTATTATCTCTGGCCGAGTTCCGGCGGCGATTGGGGCGACACAACCGTCGCTTGGGTTCCCAATGCAGGGAGCCACTCCGCCTCGTGGAAAGGCGTGCTCCCGATTAGTCCAAATGCGGGCGATACGATGCTTTATCTTGTTGCGATGCAGACGGAAAATCCATCGAGCGGAACGTTCGTGGATGTTCCACCGGGCTTTATGTCCCACACGAGCGGAATGATTGCAAAGGTCGTCGGACCTCCGAAGGACTCGATCCATCCTGGGAATGTTAATTTTGGCGATGTGCTGCTCGGTTCGTGTTCGAATGATACTACGATAACCGTTTATTCGACAGGACATTCGACGCTCTCGATCGATTCGGCAAAATTGATTGGAAGGAATAATACGCAGTTCCGCATCAAAACCGGGTTCCCCGTCGGTGTGAATCCGGGAACTTCGACGACGATTACCCTTGCATTTTGTCCCGATTCACTGATCTGCCCGATGACGGCCTCGCTCATACTCTTCACGAACGCTGGCGATACGACGATTGCGCTGACCGGTTGTAGCGTCGAGCCGCAGATGGCGATTCATCCGCTCGTGATCGACTTCGGCCGCGTTCACGTCGGGATGTGCATCGATACGACTGTCACGGTAATAGATTCCGGGAAAGACCAGCTTACGATTACTTCAGAATCCTTTGGCGATCCTCGATTCACTTCGACGGACCAACTTCCAATTATCGTTCCCGCTGGGGATAGCGAGCTGATCCATTTACGATTTTGCCCGACCGATACTTCGCTCACGCAGACCGGCGATACGGTCCGCGGCGATGCGCCCCAAAGCCCGATTGTGCTGACGCTCATGGGCGGAGGAAAAATTGGGATTCTTTCCATCGATGGCGTGATCGACTTCGGCATCGTCCATCTCGATTCCTGTAAAGATACGATCGTTTATGCAAAAAACATTGGTAACGATTCCCTTATCTTAGAAACAGGGCCTTTTTTGACATCGGGATTTTCCCTTGTTTCGCCAATCGTTTCCATCGAGATTCCGGCTCACGATAGCACTCCTATTGATCTTCGTTTCTGTGCGACGGACCTCGGTAACTTTACTACGACTGAAAACTTCACGACCGATATCCCAAGCTCCACACCTGTGGAACTTCGCGCGTTTGTGGGCTTGGCGGTTTTACAGTTGCCACCGGTGATCGACTTTGGCTCCGTCGCGACCGGCGGATGTAAGGATACCATCATTTTAATTAAAAACATCGGGACCGATACGCTCTTTCTTGCGCCAGACACAAACTTTCATGCGCCCTTTTCCTATGTTGGGAACTCACTTATTCTTGTTGCGCCGGGCGGTTCGGCGAATGTAACCTTCCAATTCTGCCCGCTCGACACCAACGAAGCGAGTGAGCTGACCCAGTTCGACACGATCGGTCATGGCAGGAACCAAAGCTTTACGTTGCTTGGCAAAGGCGTTGAGGGTGCGCTTGCGACTTCCGGACCGATCGATATTGGCTGCATCGCACTTGGTTCCAGTGTGACCGAGACGGTGAAAATCACCAACAGCGGCGATGCGACGCTGCAATCGATTTCTGCAACGGCCGTGCCCGTGGGAAGTATCACCGTCGTGCATAATCCGCCGACGACACTCGGCTCGGGGATGTCCGATTCGGTAGTCGTTCTGGTATCGGCACAAACGCTTGGGAATTTCTCTGGAACGATTACACTGAATTCCTCGTCCGGAATTCCAGTAATCGTTCCTGTTACGGCGGAAGTCTCTCCTGTGCCCGCCATTCAATCGCTCGATTCCGCTGTCGCCTTCGATAGTGTTATGATTGGTGATTCCAGTTCCATTCATTGCATTACGATTACGAATTATTCGTGCGTTGCGATTCCGCTGGACCAGATCCTTTTAGGTGGTGCAGATTCGGATGCCTTCGAAATTGTTTCTGAAACAGGTGGAGCGTCCCTTGCCAATGGTGTTCCGGTAACGATTTGCGTACAATTCAAGCCGAACTTCTCCGGAAATGCCCTCGCGATCTTGACGGCCCTAAGCGGCGGAACTTCAACGCCGCTCTCGAATCTAACCGGCACCGGCTATGGAACTTCTATCGGCGTCCAGCTTGCCGTCGATACGGTTGCCGGAGTTCCCGGACAAACCGTAAACGTTCCCGTTCGCACGCTGAACGATGTTACCACCGGTTCGATTACGACAGTCGATTTCCGCGTCATCTTCGATCCGATGCAGCTCGATCTGAAGGCTCCGATCGCGCCCGCAACGTGGAGCATTGAAAGTTCTTCGACGCCAAGCTACCAACTGATTCCGCATTCGATTGGCGATAAGGAATTTATTGCGACGTTCCCCACTCCACTCACCGGCAAGTCGGTCATTGCAAACCTTCCGTTTGAAGTTTTGGAGCCAACATCCAACACCGCCACCGTTCACTTGCAGAGCGCGACGTTTGGAACATCGAACTCCATCCTCGCATCTAGGACCGACGGTTTAGTGCAGATCGAGCAGTGCGATACGAACAGCCGCCTTACTTTCGCTCCGCCGGCCATCGATGTTGCGCCAAACGATCCCAATCCGTTCGCGGCGAAGACGCACGTTTCGATAACGGTCCACACGGCGGGGCATGTGAAGATCGAAATCTTTAATGCGCTGGGATCGAAAGTGCTCGCGCCCTTCGATGCAGACATGCAAATCGGAACGCAAACCGTTCCGATCGATGGTCGATCCCTTGCACCCGGAGCTTATCGTTACGTTACCACATGGAACTGGCCTTCGACGATCCCCCTTCCGGCTTATCAGCCGGCAACGGTCCGAATCGAGAATACGATGATCGTGCTCGGCGAGTAATGGATGCGTAACTTTTTAATGGAACATCCGTTTCTTCGAAGCGGGTTTGAACCCCATTTTTCCAACATCGAACTTATATGTTGCATCGCCTTACCATCCTTTTCGTTTTTACGTTAGGATTTTTTTCCTTCCGACTCACAGACACCTATGCGCGGAAAATTCCGCTCCGGGATTTTTTCAAGAATTCGGTACGCTCGGCATATCAACTTTCGCCGGACGGTTCTTTCTTCGCATTCCTCGCGCCGTATCAAAACCGGCTGAACATCTTCGTTCAATCGCGCGCTGGCGGAAAAGCCATGCGGATTACGAGTGAAACCACGCGAGATATTTCGGGCTATTGGTGGAAAGGCAATGACCGTCTTCTTTTCATGCGCGATAATAACGGCGATGAGAACTATCATCTCTATTCCGTTTCTCGCGATGGAAAAAAACTCACGGATCTTACGCCGTTCGATTCGACCACGGTGCAGGTCGTCGATGGGTTGATCGATAAGGATAACGATATACTCATAGCAACAAATCAGCGTGATCATGAGGTGTTCGATGTGTATCATCTCGATCTCACGACGAATCAGTTGAAGATGATTGCGCAAAACCCGGGCAATATCAGTTCCTGGGTGACCGACCACAATGGGAATCTGCGCGTCGCTACGACGACCGATGGCGTGAATACTTCCCTCCTCTATCGCGAAACGGAATCGGACACGTTCCACACCGTTCTCACGACCAACTTCAAGGAAAGTCTTTCTCCGCTCTTCTTCACGTTCGATAACCAAAATCTTTATTGTTCGAGCAATCTTCGGCGCGATAAGTCCGCGTTTGTGATTGTCAATCCGCGAACGGGTCAGGAACTTTCAATGGTCTATGAGAATCCGGACGTCGATGTCAGCGATCTCATCTACTCGCACAAGCGAAAAGTTCTCACGTTTGCAACATACGAAACAGACAAGGTCTATAACCATTATTTCGATCCGCAATCGGAAGCGCTCCACAAAAAGCTCGAAGCAAAGTTTCCTGGCGACCAAATCAATATCACGAGCGAAAATAAGACCGAGGACCTTTTTGTCGTTCGGAATTATAACGACCGCTCAGTCGGCAGCGTCTATTTATACGATCTTCAAAAGGATAAGCTGACGAAAGTCAGTGATGTCCGTCCGTGGCTGAAGGCCAGCGAGCTTGCCGTCATGAAGCCGATCTCCTTCGAGTCGCGCGATGGAATTCCTCTCCATGGCTATTTGACGCTTCCGAAAGGTTCCAATGAAAAGAACATTCCTATTGTGGTCAATCCGCACGGCGGTCCGTGGGCGCGCGATAGCTGGGGTTATAATCCTGAAGTGCAGTTCCTCGCCAATCGTGGATATGGCGTTCTGCAAATCAACTTTCGAGGTTCGACAGGCTACGGGAAACGGTTTTGGCAAGCATCGTTCCGCGAATGGGGAAAGACGATGCAAAACGATATTTCCGATGGCGTGGCGTGGCTTGTCAAACAGGGTATTGCGGACCCGAAGCGCGTTGCCATCTATGGTGGAAGCTATGGCGGCTATGCGACGCTTGCCGGCGTTGCGTTCACGCCCGATCTCTACTGCTGCGCGATCGACTACTGCGGCGTAGCAAACCTCTTCACGTTTATGAAAACGATCCCGCCTTATTGGAAACCGTATCTCGATATGTTCCACCAAATGGTGGGCGACCCGATTCGCGATAGCGCCCGGCTGGCTTCGGTTTCGCCAGTGTTTCATGCGGATCAGATTAAAGTTCCGATGCTCGTGCTGCAAGGAAAAAACGATCCTCGCGTCAATATCGACGAATCGAATCAGATGGTCGCCGCATTGAAAAAACGCGGAATCGATGTGACTTACATCGTAAAGGACAATGAGGGCCACGGGTTCCACGACGAGGAAAATCGCTTTGCCGCCTACGAGGCAATGGAATCATTCCTATTCAAACATTTAGCTGTTAATTGAATGGTCTATGTCACGCGCAAAGCGCACTTTTCGGCGGCGCACCGGCTTTACAATCCGACGTTCTCGGACGAACAGAATGAGGCCGTCTTCGATAAATGCAATAATCTGCACGGGCATGGGCATAATTACACCATCGATGTGACCGTGCGCGGGGAACCGGATCCGGAAACGGGCTACGTCATCGATCTCAAACGGCTTGCAGACCTGATCGACGAGGCGATTCTTTCGAAGGTCGATCACAAGCACCTGAACTACGATGTACCGGAGCTTTCTGGAATCATTCCAACGGCGGAGAACATTGCCGTCGCCTTTTGGAACTTGCTTCATCCGAAGATCGATTCGGGAGTGCTTCACTCCATTCGCGTCGCCGAAAGCGAGAATAATTACGCGGAATATTTTGGAAATTAATCATGGCGCCAATCACGACTTTGCCCGAACGCACCGTTGAACTCGAAGCTATTGCTCTCGAAAACCGCGAAGAACTCTTCGCTTCTGCCTGCACTACCGGCCCTGCCGAAGGAGAACCGAATTCAAATCCGATGCTGCGGGAAGCCACGAAAATGCTTCTTGAAAACGTCGGGGAAGACCCCAGCCGCGTTGGGCTTTGGCGCACGCCCCATCGTTCCGCGCTTGCTTGGGAATTCTTAACGAGCGGTTACACCGCGAACATCGAAAAAATTCTGAACGGAGCAATCTTCGAGGAGAAATATGATGAGATGGTTGTCGTGAAAGACATCGACTTTTTTTCGATGTGCGAGCATCACCTACTTCCCTTCTATGGCCGCGCGCATATTGCCTACATTCCGAACGGGAAGATCGTCGGGCTTTCCAAACTCCCGCGCATCGTGGAAGTATTTTCACGCCGCTTGCAAGTGCAAGAACGGATGACGCGCCAAATCGCCGATACCATTACGGAATATCTCGACCCGACAGGCGTCGCGGTGATCTGCGAGGCCCGGCATCTCTGCATGATGATGCGCGGCGTCCAAAAACAAAATTCCATTACGACGACAAGCGCCATGCTCGGCGCATTCAAACAGCCGCAAACCCGCGCCGAATTTATGACGCTGATTGCAGCGAGAAATTAATCGAGCATGGAATTGATTCTGAACCAAAACGAGTTCATGTGAACGATGCTCGTAAAGACCGATTCCATCGTGCTCCGAGGCCGGAAGCAGGGCGACACATCGAAGCTTGCTACGCTCTACACCCGTGAGTTTGGCAAGATCGATGTGATTGCCAAAGGCGCGCGGGAACAAAAAAGCAAGTTCGGCGGCGCGCTCGAAATGTTCGCCCGCGGCTATGCCGTGATCTATAAAAAGGAGAGAGCCGATGCGCTGCACCTGCTTTCGGACGCCGGACTGCACGATCCGCACCTCGGAATTCTTCGGAGCCTCGAACGCATCGAGACTGCGACGACCATCGTGGAACTCATTCTTCGTTCCATGCACGATGAAGAAGCGAACCAACCGCTCTTCGATCTTCTTTCACAAACGTTCGAAGCGATCTCGACATGGGACGATGCCGACGCGCGCGCAGTCCAGTTCCAGTTCTATCTCCGGTTTGCGCGGCTCATGGGATTCGAGCTCGATCTGAATGCCGATCAGAGACTTTCGCTCCGAAATTTGGCACTCCTTCGATCCATTGAACAAAGTTCCGCCGAAATCGGCGCCATGTCCGAAAGCGATATTAAGCAGCTCCGGCATTTTTTCCAGAACTATTTCGCGCACCATCTGCCTGGTGTGGGAACTCGATCGAAAGCCGCTGAAGTCTTTGCGCAATTATAATGGAAAGAGCGGCGTTCACTATCTGCCTTACTTTTCCTGCTACTCGCTGCCGCCATGACTCAAATTCTCATCGCTGACGATCACGCCATTGTACGTGAAGGGCTGAAGCAGATCGTCCAGCAAACTTCCGATATTGTCGTCGCTGCCGAAGCCAGCAATGCTGCTGAAACGTTGGAGCGCGTTCACAAACTGCTGCGAAACGGCAGCACTCCGAGCGCGGGACTGGACCTTGTACTGCTCGATATTTCGATGCCTGGCCGCTCCGGTCTTGACGTGCTGATCGAACTCAAGCGGGATTATCCCGATCTGGCCGTGCTGATCCTCAGTTTCCATCCCGAAGAGCAATATGCACTTCGAATGCTGAAGGCTGGCGCTTCCGGGTATGTCACCAAAGAAAGTGCCTCGGACGAATTGATTCAGGCGATCCGCCGCGTAGCATCTGGCGGTAAGTACATGAGCACCGAACTGGCCGAAAAACTCGTCTTTGGTATGATAAAGGAGGGTCATGTGCAGCCACACGAATTGCTTTCAAATCGGGAATTTCAGGTCTTTCGTCTGATTGCCGCTGGAAAATCGCTCAAAGACATTGGTGAAGAGCTATCGCTTTCGATCAAGACGATTTCGACAAACCGCGCACGTATCCTCGAAAAAATGGGGTTTAGCAACAACTCGGAACTCACGCAATATGCCATACAGCACAAACTTTTGGATGGAATGCCAATTCCTTAGATTGTAGGATTAATCCTACAAATAAAAACTGAACATCCTACAAAAAAAAGGGACTAAGGATTATTGCAGGGCTTTTAACTATTTCGTATTTTTGTAGAATAATTTTGTTTCGACAGCACTTGAGACTGTCGACACGAATTTTTCTCTCCCACATATTGACGGACCAGGCCCCGGGACACTCTTTTAGAGGACCGGGGTCTTTTTTTGCCCTGATCGAATTCTAATCGAACGCGAACGGCACTCAGAATCCCGCCAACGGCAAGGATACCGTTATGCAGCTGCGCCGTTCTTCGTGAAACTCATGCGATAGCCAAGAATAGCAAGGATCTGCTCGAGCTTATCGAGAGAAAAATGCCGTCGCTTGGCCAGGACGTTCGAAAGCGTCCCGCTATCGATCCCCATTTGCTTGCAAATGCGGTATCGTGAGATTCCCCG
>DASYAJ010000170.1:0-1700 GCA_036501405.1 Kapaibacterium sp. (SeqCode) | reverse complement strand
ATAATGGTCGCTTCGGGATAGCCGACCGCGCGGACGGCATCCCAGCAGGCATTGGCGAGCAGGAGCGCATTGGGATCGGCATTGCCAATGTCCTCGCTGGCGAAGATAATCATGCGGCGGGCGATGAATTCCAAGTCCTCGCCGGACTCGATCATGCGCGCGCACCAGTAAAGCGCGGCGTTGGGATCGGAACCGCGCATGGACTTGATGAATGCGCTGATGATATTGTAGTGCTCTTCGCCACCTTTGTCGTAGCGGGAAGCTTTTCTTCCGTAGGCGGCTTCGATGGCATCGATGGGAAGGGGAACCACCCCCCGCCCCCCGCCTTGAAAAGGCGGGGGAGTTTTTACTTGGTCTTCAAAAGGCGGAGGAGTTTTTGCTCGATCTTCAAAAGGCGGAGGAGTTTTTACTTGATCTTGAAAAGGCGGCGGAGTTTTAGCTTGATCTTCAAAAGGCGGGGGCGTTTTTGCTTGATCTTGAAAAGGCGGGGGGATGAGTTGGACAGCAAGCTCCACGGCGTTCAGCATTTTGCGGGCATCGCCGCCGGAAAGAGCGATGAGTGCGCGGCGGGCTTCGTCGGTGAGCGAAATCTGGAGTGGGGAAAGTTCCGAATCCTGTGTGAGGGCTCGATCGAGCAGAAGTTCCAAGTCCTCGCGGGAAAGATTTTCGAGCACGAAAACTCTTGCGCGACTGAGGAGCGGCGAGATGACTTCGAAGGAAGGATTTTCGGTCGTTGCACCGATGAGCGTAATCACGCCATGCTCGACTGCGGCAAGCAAAGCATCCTGCTGCGATTTGGAGAAGCGGTGTACTTCGTCGATGAAGAGAACGGAACGATCTTTCGAATGGCGATTGGCCTGGGTTGCCGATTCAATGGCTTCACGCAAGTCTTTGACTCCTGCGCTGATAGCCGAGAGCGAAAAGAATGGCGCATCGACGGAGCGAGCGAGAATATTGGCGAGCGTTGTTTTTCCGGAACCGGGAGGTCCCCAGAAAACCATGGAATGGAGCTTGCCGCGCTCGATCATTACGCGAAGCGGTTTGCCAGGGCCGATGAGGGAACTCTGCCCGACGACATCGTCCAGCGTGCGCGGCCGCATTCGTTCCGCGAGCGGGGCGAATTGCGAACCAAGGGTATGCTGATCGTTCGGAAGTTCGTCGGGCGGTATAAGTTCCGGTTCGGGTGTGCGCTTTCGGGAGGGTCGTGGCATTCTAATGGAAGGAATGCAAGCTCATCGCAGTTCCCGATTACGATAAAGCCGTTTCGCCAATGCAATCTGTCCACCATGCCATGCATCGTGTCGGACGGTGCTACGCGCCAGCGTGGCAACGGGTTGCTTGTAGTAAAGCATTTCCTTCAAGGCTTGTTCGGGAACATTTGCAATCGTTTCGCGGAGTTCATCGCGATAGCGCTTGAGGTTTTGAATAGCGTCCTGAAGATCGGTGACAACAATGGGATCGAAATCTTTCGGCGCATTTGGCCGCTCTTCTATTGCCGCTTTGTACCAGCGGTAGCAATGCGTGAGATGCGCGATATGCCAGAGCATCGTTCCATTCGGCGGGAATCCCGGTTCCTGCGGAACATCGGAATAAATGGAATGCTGAAACTGAGCTTCATCTTCCGTGATATTTTTGAGAATGCCTCCCAGGGATTCCCAATTCAATTCGGCATCCCAGGCATCATCGTATGCGGCGAGGAG
>DASYAJ010000169.1:0-2246 GCA_036501405.1 Kapaibacterium sp. (SeqCode) | reverse complement strand
GGTCGATGGTGTGAGATGCTCTGGAGACACGGTGTATATTCTGTTAAACGGTCCATCGAATGCGAAAACGATTAGTTACATTCCAAACCAAACCTACTTGAACGATACCATGGTGTACGATGGTCCGTGGATAATAAATAGCGCGGGAATAGGAGCCTTAACATTTGAAGATATTCCGATCGACAATCCACCAGTGCAAAATGTGACAGTTGCACCAGCATCGACTTTTTCACTGCGGTATGCCAGAATGTCTTCCGATTGTGTATTGATTGCCACCGTTCCCATTTCGGGGAGGGTGTGCATTCAACTATTCGATATGTTGGGACGCCCGGTTGTGTGTCTTGCCGATGCTGAAATGGAAGCTGGCACTCATTACTTTAAGCTGCCAGATTTATTATTACCGAAAAGCTTCATCGCTAGAATGCAGGAGGAGGCACTCTCTACAGATCTGTTCCTATATTGATGCTCATTCTATTTATGCGATTTTTCCGTGCCACTCCCGGCACCAATTCGACGCGGGATTCTGTTCGTGGTTTTCCGGTGTTGCAAGTGCAACATCCATTAACCACCCCCTAACCTCCGCCTTGAAAAGGCGGAGGACTTATTAGGCCTTGAAACGTCGAAGAATCGAAGAATTTTCAGCAAAACTATGATGCAAGATCTCGCTACGAAAGAAGCCCGCAGGAAAGCATTGACCATCGCCATGGACGCGATCGAAAAAAATCACGGGAAAGGTTCCGTCATGCGCCTGGGGGACCAGCCGAGCGTGAAGGTCGAAGTTATTCCGACCGGTTCACTTTCGATCGATGCGGCGATTGGCATTGGCGGCGTTCCGCGTGGGCGTATTCTCGAAATTTTCGGACCGGAATCTTCCGGCAAAACGACGCTCTGCTTGCACATCATCGCCGAAGCGCAGAAGCGCGGCGGCAATGCCGCGTTCATCGACGCCGAGCATGCGCTCGATGTCGGCTATTCGAAGCGGCTCGGTGTGAACGTCGATGAACTCATTCTTTCGCAGCCCGAATTTGGCGAGCAGGCGCTCGATATTTTGGAACAGCTTGTGCGAAGCGCCGCGCTGGACGTGATCGTCGTCGATTCCGTGGCCGCACTCACGCCGCGCGCGGAAATCGAAGGCGAAATGGGCGACGCGCAAATGGGTTCCCACGCGCGCCTGATGTCCCAGGCGATGCGGAAGATTACCGCCGTCATTGGAAAATCTGGAACGACCGTTATTTTCACGAATCAATTACGTTCCAAGATCGGTGTTCTTTATGGGAACCCGGAAACGACGACGGGCGGCAATGCGCTCAAGTTTTATGCATCCGTGCGACTCGATATTCGCCGCCGCGATGTGATCAAAGAGGGAACGGAAATTATCGGCAACCGCGTCCGTGTGAAAGTGGTGAAGAACAAGCTTGCGCCGCCCTTCAAGGAGGTCGAGTTCGATGTGCTTTATAACGAAGGCATTTCGAAAATGGGCGATATGATCGACGTGGCGATCGAAAACGATATTATTCAGAAGTCCGGTTCGTGGTTCTCCTTCGGTGGCGACCGCATCGGCCAGGGCCGCGACTCGGTAAAAGCATTCCTGAAAGAGAATGCCGACGCCTTCTTGAAAGTGGAGACCGCTGTCCGCGCCAAGCTCGGAATTTCTCTCGATCCGAATCCGATGATGAACGGCGCTGTCGCCGCCGGCGGGGTAATCGAGGAGAAGAAGCGGAAGTAACGTTTTTGATGAAGCCTTATGAAGTATCGGCTCACCATCAAAAACGCTGCAGTAAAATCGCCACCTGCAGATCAAAAGCGAATTGATGCCGCGATTTTGCGATTACAGGATAATCTTAGTGGGGAAATTAAGAAACTTAAAGACCTTTCACCACGATACAGGTTACGAGTCGGGAATTATCGCGTCCTTTTGAGGTAGAAGGAGACGAATTAATCATTCATCTCATCGGACACCGACGAGACGCTTATAGATAGGAGAAACGATGTACTTACACGCACGAGAAACAGTCGAAAATGGGAACCCCGTTGTGGTGCTTCCGAAGAACGAATTTTTGACGTTACGGCAACGAGCGGAAGATTACGAAGACATGCTCGATCTCGAACAGGCGATAAAAGCTAACGTGGGCGATTCAGGCATTCCTTATAAAGACGTTCGAAAGCAATTTGGTCTCCGATGATCCAATAGCCTGAATCGGTAAGCACCAATCCTAAAATCCGTCATCAAATGGCTTGGCCAAAAA
>DASYAJ010000168.1:0-2055 GCA_036501405.1 Kapaibacterium sp. (SeqCode) | reverse complement strand
TCGATCGGAAGAAAGCCAGAACATGTACGCCATCAGTTGATGGTGGGTTCGGCTCGAATTTCGACGGGACATTTCTTAGACGAGATGCAGCCGGAAGAGCACCGAAGTTATGCGCTCCGCCTGAACGCGCATCATCATGTTTATTACGATCTCCATTAGCGGCATACATTAAGCGGCCCGATTGCCGGCCATCGCAACGCAATCGAACGGAGAAGCGCCTGAAATTTCGATTCGAATTCGAGATCGGCAATGAACTGGACCGTTGCTCTCTCGCTATGGTCCTCGTACATGCCATATTCCTCACCGAAAAGATCCGACGTCTCAAGATATTCCGCGCCGCTCTCGAACAATGACGCTGTGGCGCGATTCGACTCATTCAGTAAGGCGCGCACTTCCCGGTCGGTGTAATTTCGCATAATGACCTTCGGACCAAATCGCATTTCAGTGCATCAACTCTGGCAATCAGAAAAGCTCAAACGAGTGGGAGCTAAAATCAGAGGAATCGCGCGTTCGAATAGCCGGATCGGGCCGCGTTCTGCGACCATGGCTGACGATTTTTTTCAAGCTCCGCACGCTTGATCGAGCGCGGATAACGATTTGCCGGAGGAATGACGGTCTCGATGCGCGGCCGGGTGCGGGTCCGCTCGCGCAACGCAGGCGCGCGAAGAATATCTTCGATAATGGTGTCTTGCATGACGGATTCTGTTTATCAGTGAATAAAAACCGATAAATGCTTTAACAATCCGAATGCCAGCACAAGTCTGAAGCGATCGAGATCGGAACTAATGATTCAGCATACGTCGAATTGCTTCGTCTCGTACTCGCTGTAGTTCCGCGGAGGACCGGTAGTACGCCTCTTGAAGATCAAGACGTTTTTCCAAGGCTTTCCACCGTTCGTCATCTTTAACATCCCGTTCATGGAGTAATCTTGCTACGGCTGCGGCGACATCCTCGCGTTGCTGGGCATCGTTCTTCTCCTTTAACTCCTTGCTGTGCAAAACGGCGGAAGACCGGTCATCGGCAATTTCATCTTGGACGCGCAGTTTTTCGTTTAGCACATCCCAACGGTCGTCTTCTTTTCGATCTTTTAAATCGCGTGCTTTCAGATCGTCCAGCGCTAATCCGATTCGGAGCACTTCCCGCTGGTCTTTCACCTCCCTGACCTGTTGGGCAACAAGGAGCCGTTCCTCGGAAGCTAATTCTCCCGTTTCTTTCTGCAGGCGAAGCGACTCGTTGAGTACGTCCCAGCGTTTGTCCTCTTTCAAATCCTTGACATGGCGGGCTTCCAGGTCGTCGGAAACTAATCCTTTTAGAATGATCTCGCCCTCTTCTTTAATTTCCTTCACTTGCTGGGCCACGAGCAGCCGTTCTTCGGAAGCCAACTCGACGGTTTCGTTTTGGAGGCGAAGCGACTCATTCAATAGTTCCCACCGCTTGTCCTCTTGCCGGTCCTTTACGTTCTTCGCTTTCAGGTCACCGGTGGCAACTTCTTGAAGCCGGACAATTTCGCGCTCCTCTTTTTGCTGCTTTGCCTGCTCCGTTTTTTGGTTCCCGAGTGCCAATTCCTGCTGAAGGACTGATTCTGCTTCTTCACGCCGCCGTAAGCCGGGCGCGCGAAGAAGCGTAAAAAGATAGAGGATGAGCGCCGGCGCGAGTGCGACCACTGCTACGGTAAGCAACACACGGGAAAGGAATGTCCCTACTCCCTGCAACACTAAGTAACGATAGATAAAAAGGAACGACGTGAACGAAAGGCCGACGGCTTTTAACAAAAAGCTTGTCGGAAAAAACTTATTCGCAATGGTGAAGAGACTATGGCGCTCCCCTGGACGCAGCAAAAGAAGTGGCTTTTCTTGCCATTTTAATGGCATGGTGTTCCTCGAATAAAAAAAGAGATGGAATTTAGGTGCAAAAAGCCCTGCCTTATGGCAGAGCTTTTTGCGACAATCATAAATAAAGGACAGTCCATAATTACTGACAAGCCTGAACGACCACGACGGAAATGCGACGATTCTGTGCTCGTTCTGCTTCAAGCTCGGATGCAGAGACATCGGA
>DASYAJ010000167.1:0-5119 GCA_036501405.1 Kapaibacterium sp. (SeqCode) | reverse complement strand
GTACGATCTCGAACATGGCTGGATCGAAGGTCACACGATTGCGGGCGTTCGAGATACCATTCCCATTCCGAGTGTAAGGACAGTGGAAGTTGTGGAGTATCATCACGATACGTGGCTGAAATCGGGTTGATCTTTCTCGTCCTTTCCATTGGGATGGGTCTCGCGCTGTATAATCTTTTTAGTGACCCGCACGGCGGCTGCATGGTCCTTTTAGCGGTCATGGGATTAGGAACTCTCTGCGCGGTTGCTATTTGCATTTGAAGGTAACTATTCTTTGGAATATTCTCCATTCAACATTTTTTTAATTTTGAAATTCGTTCTTGCTTTTTACCGTTTATAAGCCGCTAATCTTATTCATCGTTTAATCTCCCCAAATCCAGGTTCAGACATGACCGAAGCTTATATTATCTCCGCTTGCCGCACGCCATTTGGGAAATATGGTGGCGCTCTAAAAGATTTGTGCTTCGAAATATCAGATTAAAGTTAACGTTCTAATCATTTCCAACGCGAATATTTAACGGTTCACGCTGGACGATGCATCCTCCGCAGTATTTTTCAAAAGCGAGCGACATAGCGTGCTGCCTCTAAGTTCCATTCCTTAGCCGTCGCGGGATAAAAAAGCGCAGATCTGAAGGATTATTTCCTTCCCAATTTCTTCGCCATCAGTTCTTTTGCGATTTTCACGGCATCCCGGGAAGCGCAGGCAACATCGGGTATGACGCCGGTGCCTTCCCAGTTCGAGTGCGTATAAGGGCTGATTGTTTCGGCAATGGGAATCGAAAGCACGAAGGTCCCATCGATGATATGCCGCTTGCTGGGATGCGCGCCGCCTTTGGTGCGCTCGCCCACGATTGTCGCGCGGCCTAATTTCTGGAGGGTGTAGGCAAATTCTTCGGCAGCGGAAAAAGTCGCTTTATTGACAAGCACGAAGATCGGTTTATCGGCAAGCGGCCGGTATGCGCCTCGCACTTCGTGCGGTAACCGTTCCCATGTCCAGCTTTCGTCCGGTTTCATCGCGCGGTATCGGTACACGACGAGCAATTTCGGTTCCGGCGGCAAAAGATAACTGGTGGCCATCGCTACCGTTGCGCCATCGCCGCCTGCATTTTTTCGAATGTCGATAATCAGCCCTTTCGCGCGTTCGGCCCTGAGCAATGCTTGGTCGATTTCGCGCACGGCTTCCTCGCCTTTTGGCGAATGTGCCGATGGAAACCGCGTGAGTTTGAGAATCGCAATGCCATGATCGCCGAACGACGTTACCGCGACCGGGGGTGGATAGTCATTCGGCTTTACACGCACCGAAAGCGAAAGATGAATGTCCTTCGTAATCGAAGCCATATCGCGCGAAATAATGGAAGCAAATTGATGGTCCGTTTTGGCGGCGGCGTATTCGGGAACGTTTATCCGCATGAGATCGACCAGCGCTTCTGCTTTATCGGCAAAAATATATTGTTCGCCCACCAGTTCCATGGTGCGATTAAGAACAGTTTCGCGAAACATAACGAGATTAGGAGGGGTGCTGTACGTGCTTAAACCGTTCCTGTAGCGTATGAAGTACTTCTCGGGCGCGCGCCGGATCGTTCAAAAGCAATTCCGCGATACGCGCCACGTTCGAAACCGTGAATCCGTATGCTTCCAAAATCTTTTCATACGGCGACGAAACGCCGAAGTGATCGACCGAAAGGGACGCCCCCTGCTCACCGACCCATTTCTGCCATCCGAAAGACGTTCCAAGCTCGATCGAAAGCCGGCAAGAGACATCGGGCGGCAAGACGCTATCGCGGTAATGTTGTGGCTGCTTCTCGAAGAATTCCCAGCAGGGCATCGAGACGACGCGCGTCATAATCCCTTTCTTTTCCAGCTCGATCTGCGCGCCGAGCGCAAGCTGTACTTCGGAACCCGTCGCAATCAGAATGATTTCCGGCGCGCTCATCGCGTCCGAAATAATGTAGGCGCCTTTCGCAAGGTTACGAGCCGGACAATATTTTTCCTGATCGATAATCGGTAGTTTCTGTCGCGTGAGAACGATTCCCGCCGGGCCTTCCATCTGCATGATACAGCGCCAGGCTTCGATGGTCTCGTTCGCATCGGCGGGACGAATAACGGTCATGTTCGGCATCGCGCGGAGCGAGGCCAGGTGTTCGACGGGCTCATGCGTGGGGCCATCTTCGCCAAGTGCGACGCTATCGTGCGTCCAGACGAAGATACTGGGAACGTTCATCAGCGCGCTCAGGCGCACCGCGGGACGCATGTAATCACTGAAACAAAAAAACGTGGAACCCGAAGGCCAGATGCCGCCATGCGCCGCCATGCCATTCAACATCGCCGCCATGGCATGTTCTCGAATCCCAAAGTTGATCGTTCTTCCATGATAGGAACCATGTTTCAACTTACTCGGCTCGAAATCGTCCCATTGCGATGATCGATCATCCGATTCTTCTTTATCCTCCTTCGATTCGAGCTTGGTAAACGTGGATTCATTCAAATCCGCAGAGCCGCTCATCAGCGTTGGGATTTTTTTTGCAATGATATTCATCGCCTTTCCGCCGACCGTTCGTGTAGCCACAGGACCATCGGAAGGTTTCATCGCCAGCAGTTCGGCATCCCAGCCATCGGGAAGGATTCGGCTCCATGCGTTTGTCAATGCGGTCGCATCGTTCGGATTCTCGCGCTTGTAATCTTCGAAGCGTTCATTCCATTCGTCGTGTGATTTCGTTCCGCGCTTGCCAGCGCTTCGAAATACTTCCAATGCTTCATCGGGAACATAAAAATCTGGTTCCAGCGGCCAGCCAAGATGCTGTTTCGTGAGAATGACTTCGTCCTTGCCAAGCGGGTTCCCATGCGCTTTGCCGGTATCTTGTTTATTCGGGCTGCCATAGCCGATATGCGTGCGGCAAATAATGAGCGAAGGTTTATCGAGCACCGATTTCGCAATTGCAATAGCCCGATCGACCGATTCAAGATCGTTCGGCTCTTCGACCGTCTGCACATGCCAATGGTACGCCTCGTAGCGTTTGCCGACGTTCTCCGTGAACGTAATGTTCGTATCGCCATCGATCGAAATACCGTTGTCGTCGTAGAATGCGATAAGCTTTCCAAGTTCCAAGTGCCCGCCAAGCGACGCCGCTTCGCTCGTGATGCCTTCCTCCATACACCCATCGCCCATGAAGACGTAGGTATGATGATCGACGATCCCATTGCTCCCACGCCTCTTTAAGACGGGGGCTGGGGGATGGTTAAACGTACTTGCCAAAAATTGTTCCGCCACTGCGAGACCGACCGCATTCGCAAAGCCTTGTCCGAGCGGTCCGGTCGTCACTTCAATTCCCGGCGTTACGCCGCGCTCCGGATGCCCCGGCGTTTTGGAGCCGAATTGCCGGAACTGTTTCAGATCGTCGATCGTGAGATCGAATCCCGTCAGGTGCAGCATCGCATAGTGCAGCATCGAGGCATGACCGTTCGAGAGCAGGAAGCGGTCGCGGTCCGCCCAGTTCGGATCGTTCGGGTTGAAGCGGAGATGCCGCGTCCAGAGCACGTATGCCACAGGGGCCAAACCCATCGGCGCGCCGGGATGTCCGCTCTTTGCTTTTTCTACAGCATCGACCGCCAAAAAGCGGATCGTATTGACACACAGTTGATCGAGTTCTTCTTTGCTCATTTGCGTCGCGTCCTTAGCGTGCCCATCGCGATGAATCTTTTGCGACGATTTAGAGGTAGTTTCTTGTACGGCCATAGTGCAAAAATACGACGCAAGTTACGGGCCGCGCAAATTGCGGCAAATTCAGACTCATCTATTGAGGAACGTTACGAACCCTTAACATCTTCTTGCCGGTCATGCTTTCCGACGATTTTCTCATCAAACCCCACGCCGATGTTTCGCTCGAAGCCATCGACCCGACAAAAACGCCTGGACTTCGTTCCAAAAAATCGGCAGAAGCGAAGCTCACACGCGACATCGAGGAACTTTCCACCTTGCAATCAGAGCTCTTCGCGCAGGATACCTACGCTCTGCTCGTTATCTTCCAAGCGATGGACACGGCCGGTAAAGACGGGGCAATCAAGCATGTGCTGACGGGCGTCAATCCGCAAGGCGTGGAAGTGCATAACTTTCGGGTTCCCACGCCGGAGGAGCTCAACCACGATTTTATGTGGCGAGCCTTACGGGTGCTTCCGGAACGAGGCCGCATCGGAATCTTCAACCGCTCTTATTACGAGGAAGTCCTGACTGTTCGCGTTCATTCCGATCTGCTGGCACAAGAAAAGCTCCCGCGTATGACACACCATACGAGCCTTTGGCATGACCGATACGATGACATCAACGCCATCGAGCGTTATCTAACTCGCAACGGCACTCGCATCGTGAAGTTCCATCTCTGCATCTCGAAAGAGGAGCAACGAAAGCGCCTGCTCGAACGCATCGACGATAAAGAGAAAAATTACAAAATCTCCACTGCCGACATTACCGAGCGAGACTTCTGGAATGATTACATGTCTGCCTACGACGCCATGCTGCGCCATACCAGCACCGAAGATGCACCGTGGTACGTCATCCCCGCCGACCACAAATGGTATGCCCGCATTGCGGTCGCGGATATTCTCGTCCGCACGTTGAAATCGCTCGATCTCGAGTTCCCTTCCGTCACGAAGGAGAAGAGGAAGGAGATCGAGAAGGCGAAGCGGCTGCTGATGGCGGAAAAGAAGAAGGACGAGAACTAATCTGTGCCAGCTTCACGGCAATCCGTTCTACATCCTTGAGGATTTCTTCCCATTTCAGTTCCTTCATCGGCTTCGAGGTACGGAGCATGACGACAACCTGCTCGCCGTGTGACTGGCATTCCGATTCGATGGAAAGAAACGTGGGAACTTCTGCAATCGCCGCTCTTAACCACCGTTTGATCTGATTTCGGTCGTGCGCGCGCCTGTGGGAACGTTTGGATGCGAGGATCAGGAACCGGATCGCGGCATCGCCCTCGGGCTGGGACCGTTTCGCCCATCCGGCTTCGACAAATCTGTTCGCGACACGCACCCATTTCCGATTCGCAAAAAACCACGACAGGTTTTCCCGTCCGGCGAAAGAATGGCGGCGATCGATACTGAGGCGAGACATGCAAGGAAGAAG
>DASYAJ010000166.1:0-2364 GCA_036501405.1 Kapaibacterium sp. (SeqCode) | reverse complement strand
GAATTTGAGCCAGAGCCAGGGTTGTTCGCCGAGTTGATGAGCCCAGTCAGGGGGAACACACCAGTTCTTCGGTTGACCGTCAAGAAGGACTCCGATGTATTCGTAGTCCTCGGGCTTCGAAATATTTTGACGGCAGAATCGACACTCCTCGCCAAGGCATGGATAAGTGTTTTTTTTTCGAGTGTGATCGCGGTGTCCTGGGAAGGTCTGGAAGCCTCCAACGACGAGAAGATCGATTCGCTTATCGACTTCGTCACTGCTCGGCCCGTTATAAAAACGTGGCCGAACCGGAAGCCCCTTGCGCGAGCGCATAGGGTCCTTAGTCGGGATGGGGGACATGGTGAAAGAATGTCCGTTGCGCCGAAGTGGAATGCTGGCTTTCCGCGGCATCGATCGGTGTGATCGATTCAATCCCCTACCGATGGGGAAGGAGGACTCTTGCAGACTGGTAATCCGCGCGAATCACTGAGAACCGGGGAAATTTGTCGTTAACCCGCTTCAACTTCAGGCGAAGATGAGTGTAAGCGCTGGTAACGCCACGTCAAGAGGGAATCCGACCAAGCGAATTGCGAATTGCGAATTGCGAATTGCGAATTGCGAATTGCGAATTGCGGAGTCTTGTACGTTTGAACAGTATCGGTTCCCCCCACACCCCCCTTCCGGTACGTAGGGTACTCTAAGTAAGTAGATTATCCTCAATTACGTAGATTATCCTCAATTACGTAGACACGTAGAGTACCGTATGTACGTACTCGAAAGAACCGGCGGAGCGGCAAGGGGATGAGGGCGGATTTTTTTGTTATCGACCTATACAATAGTACAAATCAAACGCGAGAAAATGAAAAAACCACGATCCAGAACGGATCCATTTTAACCGCGGTCGCAGACTGGCAATCGAGACACCGTCTGCGAAGTTTGAGAATCAACGATCGCGTGGCGGAAGGATGCCGAATCGGCACCGCGAATTCTTCGGAGGATTGGATCACGACCGTTTCGGTCTCGGCCTTCGAGTTCCTTTGGATTCTCCAAACGACGTTATGCTTGCGGCGATGGCGAATGAATTGATCGATGGATTTGATGACCCGATCGGCGGGATGCATTCGGAAACTGCCCAAAGCAATGAGCTTTTTCGCGAGCAGCTTCGCTTCCTGTCGTCGTTTCTCCATCCTCGCCAGATCGGTTTTCGGATCCGGAACGAGCTTTCGGGCATGCGCGTAATCGACGATCTGGCGAACCCGTTCCTTGGTTATTCCATACTGATCGCCGATCGCTTCGAGCGATTGACCGGCCTTCCGCTGCGCGACGATCGCCTTGTTCCGATCGGCCGTGGGAAGCTGCTGCTGCGAGACCATTTTCGACCCTCCATAAAGAAGGTCGTTTTCTGAGCTCACGGCGCGATGTCAAGAGGTCGTTTTTGAAGAAAAAAACTTGGAGAAAAAAAGGAGAGGAAAACTGAAAATGAGCGCGGATTTTTCAAATTCAACAAAACCATCGATCAAAGTGGAGGTCTGGAAGTAATTGCCATTGGTACTCCGCAGTGGATGCAGGTCGTCGTTTTTCCCACGTGAATTAGGTTAACTTCCATCTCTTTCTCGCACTCCAAACATCGGGCCATAAAGGTTCGAATCACGAATGTCTTTGTCACCCCTCGCTTTTTCGCTCGTAACATGTCCGCGATGATGAGAAGGGAGGCACAACTAATAGCCCCAATGCAAGTGCCACGCCACATAAAAGCGTGCTCTTCAGCCTGTTGCGATGATCCGTTTTTGAAAGGCTGCCCCGGCCACTGAGAAGAGATGGAGATCGAAACGAAAACGCCGAAAATTGATCCAATCAATGCTCCAACAAGTGCTCCCCAAAGACGGTCGAGAATGCGCCATTCCACAGTGGCACCAAACAATACGAAAAAAAAATGATGGCCGCCACCGTGCGACAAATCACGGCGGCGGCCAAGTTGTTCGGTCCCTGTTACCAGCAGGGAGGCGAACCAGATCGTCATCCTCGACGCCACCGTAATGATAGCGAGAGGCGATGACCTGTGCCATATCCGTTGCGTTTCCACAGCGAATAGAGCAGTCGGGCCGGCGGGATTTGAACCCACGACCTCTTGCACCCCAAGTAACCGTTGCTCGCGATCGCGGCCGCGGCACCCTGGTGGGCCCGGCCGGCCAGGTCGAGACGGGGCTCGGCCAGCTGGCGCGTGGCCGAACTTCCAAAATTGACCTTTCCGGCAGTACACCCAAGAGGAGTCGAACCTCTAACCTTCGGTTCCGTAGACCGATGCTCTATCCAGTTGAGCTACGGGTGCCTTTTTGCGGTGAGCTCGTCTCGACGAACCTATCCTAACGAACCCGACGGGCGAAG
>DASYAJ010000165.1:0-5414 GCA_036501405.1 Kapaibacterium sp. (SeqCode) | reverse complement strand
TCAATAGCTCCACTTTCTGGATTGCCGATCATGCAAGCGGGCGAACCAGCTACTACGATTTGACCGGCGCGCTGCGCTCCTCCTACATTGTGGGGGGCGGCAGTCCGACAGGGATCGTCGCCGATACATTTTCGGGCACCGAATTTACGATTCCGACTTATGGCAAAGCGCAGTATATTTTCGCCAGTCTTTCGGGTTCCCTATCCGCGCTTCCTTCCTTTTATAATTCCGCAATCGTCACCGATAGTGCGCATGCGGCGAGTTCTTCCTTTACCGGTCTTGCAGCGGTAAGCGCGAATGGCACGGTCAATTTGTATGCGCCGAATGTAAAAAATGGTTCACTGGATGTCTTCGACGGCCTGTTCAATCGCGTGAATCAAATTTCGGGACGTTACACCGGCTATACACCGTTCAATGCGGTCGTAATCGACACGCTGCTCTATGTCAGCTATGCGCGGTCGAGTGGGAACTTCGTGGCGACCGGCGCGGGCAATGGCGGCTACATCGATGTCTATACGCTCGGCGGCGTCTGGATCAAAAACTTCAGTTCCTCCGCGCAGCTCGATGAGCCATGGGGCATGACGCTCGCGCCTTCGGATTTCGGTCCCTACGGTGGTAAGCTGCTGGTTGGGAACTTCGGGAATGGCGAAATCACGGTTTTCGATCCCGCTACGGGAAATTATTTGGGAACAGTGAACGGAACGGGTGGCGCGCCGCTTGTCATCGATGGTTTATGGGCGCTCGAAAGTTCCAACGGAACGGTTTATTACACTGCCGGTCCGAATAGCGGAATGGACGGAGTCTTCGGAAAAATCACACTGCAATAATATCGCTTAGTGATCGAACCGGTAGCCGAGTGTCACGAAGCCGAATATATTCCCATTCACGATGTTCGCCGGCGCGGCGTGGAACGTTTCGTCGTGCAGTGTCGCGTCGATGGTGAAGCGGTTGATGGCAAAGGTGAGTCCGGCAGTGAGGCCGCTCGTTTCGTCCGTATAGGGTGAAGCATAAAGATTCGCATCGCCGAAACTGGAACTCGCACCGCCCGTGATGGTATTCGACTCCGAACCGCTCGAAGCAAAATACCCGAGCCGCGCCGTTAACCATTTTACGATGGGCCACTCAATGCCGATCGTCCAGCGGGGAACGATCGTCTCTGTTTTTGTGACTTCCGGAGAAATGTTGGTCACGGCGGGCGTGGTTTGGTTATAGGAACCGAAACTGATGCCGCTCATCACATGCAGGCCCGCTTGCCAAAAGTTCACACCGATTCCGGCATCGTAATTCACGCTCGAAGGCAAGTCTTTCGGCGTGGCAATGATCGTCGAAGTCCCACTCCCATAATAAAGATTGAACATGGGAACGAGATAAAATTCGTCATGCAAGGGGAAAAAATAGCGTGCATTCACGCCAAAGAGATTCATCGTAAGTTCCCCGGTGTTATCGGACTGCGAGGTAAGGTCCGGCATGAGTTCCGTAATATCGAGATCGAGCATGTTGCCATCCGGCGCGCGCCAAATCGCGCCGAGCGATAGGCCCATCTGATGAAAGGTGATCGAAGAAGTGGAACTATCCGCTGAGGTCGTGCTTGCCGCGCTCCGTGCATAGGAAAGCGCCGCGCCAATGCTTACATTTCCCGCCTGATAAGAGGTCATAACTTCCCAGGTATTAGCGGGCGGCGAATAGGTGAACCCGCTCGAAAGGCTCGTCAGGTTCCCAAAGATATTCGGATTTACCAGCGAAAATCCCTGCGCATCGCTTTTAGCAAGAACGATTCCGGCCGTCACGGCGTCGGAAATCCCGAAGAGTCCGGCAAAGCTTTGTCCGCTGCCATTCGAAAAATGGTCGGAACTATTCGTCCATCCCGCATCGAACCAAACGTAGCTCGGATAATGGGAAGCATAAGCGGGATTCTGCAGGACAAATAGCGGATCGACACTAAACGGATTCACCTGAAGCGTGCTCACGCCAGTATCACCAAGCATCCCGAAGCCGCCAGCGCCCAGCGAAAGCTCGCGTGCCTCCCCGCCGGAGCGAGACCAGAAACGGTCCTCCTTCGAAAGCGAATCGCTCCAGGACTGCCCGTGCGCCGTGGACGCTGTCAGGAACGAAATCGTGATGATCGAAAAAAGGGAACTCCAAAGTATATGGAACGAAAAAAAGACTTTGAGCATGGCGCACACAAAATAAAAACGGTGGAAGCGAGCGAGATTTTTAATGGATTTCAGAATGTAGAACACACAAAGATAATTCGAATTTCAGGAGGTCACAAAAAAATGACCAATTAAATTCTCAAAGAAAACCATATTTCCATCTTTCGATTGTAACCTTTTGGCTTTTCAAGGGTTATTCATGTAAGGGGATTCATCTTTCGGCGCTCCATGCGCCTTGGCGCAACGGAATGTGCCTTCTGCGGGTGAAGCTTCTGCTAACCATTTTTTTCGTTCCATTTATTGTGTTATTGATATGGTAACGTTGTTTCGCAGCCGCGTGAATCGCGGAGAGAAGTCGAACCACAGGTATTACATCGCCGGTACGATCCTCGTATCGCTGACGATTGTGCTCGCCGCGTGCGAGAAGAGCACGACCGATTTGAACATGCCGCAATTGGAGCAGAACCCGATGGTGGTTCCGGCTGGGTTCCCAATGCCGGTGGTCCCATCGGATAATCCGATTACTCCAGCCAAAGCATCGCTGGGCCGCAGTTTGTTTTACGACAAATCGCTGAGTAGTTCGGGTTCGGTTTCGTGCGCGAACTGCCATTCCGTCTCGAATGGCTTTAGCGATACGAGCGCAGTGAGCATGGGCGTTCGCCAGGAGGGTTCCCGCAATGCACTCCCGCTGATTAACGTCGCTTATGACACAACCTTTTTCTGGGATGGCCGCGCCCATTCGCTCGAAGCCCAGGCGGGAATGCCGATCATGAACCCGCTCGAAATGGCCAACGATAGCGCGACGGTCGTTAACACGCTGAACCAAAGCCCTTTCTATCGGTCGATGTTTGCCAGCGCCTTCGGTGACAACTCCGCCGTTGGGAACTCGATTACGTTCACTCGTGTCGAACAGGCGCTTGCGACATTCGAACGAACGTTCATCAGCGGCAATAGCGCCTACGACCGCTTCATCGCCGGCGATTCTTCCGCGCTGAATGCTTCCCAGCTCCGCGGCTTTGCGCTGTTCAAGCAGGATTCCTGCGCTTCCTGCCATAGCGGCGTCAACTTTAGCGACAATAGTTACCATTCGACCGGCCTTACTCCATTCTATTCCGATGAGGGCCGCGAAGACGTCAGCAACAGCAGTCAGGATAACGGAAAGTTCCGAACGCCAACGCTTCGGAACATCGCACTCACCGCGCCCTACGAACACGATGGCAGCATGAAGACGCTGCTTCAGGTCGTGGACCATTATAATAATGGCGGCGAGCACAACTCCACGCAGGACCCGCGCATTAAGGACCTGAACCTCACTCAATCGCAGGAACAGGATCTCATCAGCTTCCTGAATAGCTTGACCGACTATCAATTTGTCAATCGTTCGGATTTTAAAAATCCCGGAACGAAGTGATCCATTTCCTTCCACGATTTTTTCAAAAGGGGCGAATGGTCGCCCCTTTTTTTATTCAACTTTTTTATTCCAGATGTTTTATTCCGAATACTCACCAAAGACGTTCCGCATCGCATCCGAAATTTCGCCGAGTGTTGCTTTGGCTTCGACCGCAGCGATGAGCACCGGCATCAGGTTCCCGCCCTCGCGCGCTGCTTGCTCGACAGACGCGATAGCTGAATCGGTTTTCCTCTGGTCTCTTTCCGCACGTAATCGTTGCACACGCTCTATTTGTTGTGCTTCGAGCTTGGGATCGATTTTCAGCGTCTCCGGCGCGTGCAGTTCTTCTGTTACAAATTCGTTAACACCAACGACAATCTCTTCTTTCCTCTCCACTTTTTTCTGGAACTCGTAGGCGCTCTGTGCTATCCGATCTTGATAAAATCCCGATTCGATTGCGGAGACAGCACCTCCTACCGCATCAATTTCCGCAATGAGCGATTGCGACCGTTCCATCAGTTCCGAAGTGAGATACTCCACGAAATAACTTCCCGCCATCGGATCGACGGTATCCGCGATGCCCGATTCATAAGCTAAAATCTGTTGTGTTCGTAACGCGGTCCGTGCGGCCGCTTCGGTCGGCAGCGCAAGCGCCTCATCTTTGCCATTGGTATGCAGCGATTGTGTTCCACCCAAAATCGCGGCCATCGCTTCGACCGTGGTGCGGACGATATTGTTTTCGATCTGCTGCGCCGTTAGCGTCGATCCCGCAGTTTGGGAATGAAATCGGAGCTTCATCGATTCCGAATTCTTCGCTTGGAACCGTTCCTTTACGATCTGCGCCCAGAGCGTTCGCGCGGCTCGGAACTTTGCGATCTCTTCGAAAAAATTCGAATGGGAATTAAAGAAGAACGAAAGACGCGGCGCAAACCGATCGATATCCAGTCCTGCTTTCAATGCTGCTTCGACATAGGCAATGCCGTTTGCTAATGTGAAGGCGATTTCCTCGACCGCTGTCGCACCCGCTTCCCTGATGTGATAGCCGGAGATCGAGATCGTATTCCACGAAGGAAGTTCCTCCGCGCACCAACGAAAAATATCGGTGACAATCCGCATCGAAGGAGTGGGCGGATAAATATAAGTTCCTCGCGCGGCATACTCTTTCAGAATGTCATTCTGAATCGTTCCGGAAAGTTTCGTCAGATTCGCTCCCTGCTTTTTTGCCTTCGCGACATAGAGCGCCAGCAGAATAGCGGCGGTGGCATTGATGGTCATCGAGGTTGAAATCTTCGCCATTTCGATCCCATCGAAGAGCACATCGAAATCGTCGAGAGAGTCTATGGCGACGCCAACCCGTCCCACCTCACCATTTGCCATCGGATGATCGGAATCGTAGCCGATCTGCGTTGGAAGGTCGAAGGCGATAGAGAGTCCGGTTGTCCCGGAAGCAAGCAGATACTTATAGCGTCGGTTCGATTGCTCCGCCGAGCCGAATCCGGCATACTGACGCATCGTCCAAAGGCGGGAACGATACATCTCTGGATAAATTCCCCGCGTAAAAGGAAACTCCCCCGCTTTTTCCACACCAATAATCTGCCCCGCCTTTTCAAGACCCAACTGAACCTCCCCCGCTTTTTCAAGACCCGACTGAAGCTCCCCCGCCTTTTCAAGGCGGGGGCTGGGGGGTGGTTGATCCAGATCATAGGACCGACCGATTGGTATCTCCGAACTCGTCTCGAATATTTCTTTGCGTAAAGCCATCTCTACAAAAATACGAGCAAAATAACCATTTCAAGATATTTTATTGAATTTTGGAATTTTTATTGGAAACTTTTGTATATTTGTATTGCAAAAGTTCTTGGTTCCACTTT
>DASYAJ010000164.1:0-2180 GCA_036501405.1 Kapaibacterium sp. (SeqCode) | reverse complement strand
AGCCGAAGGAGGAAAATCGGAAGCCGCGAATCTCGTTCCTTCCCACCGCCAGTGGCGATGCGGAAAATTATGTCGCCGCATTTCATGCCCGATATGAAGGCCTGGCTGAGACTTCGCATCTCAACCTTTTTCTCCGGCAAGTAAAAGACCTCCGGGAGTTTCTGCTATCGCAGGATGCGATCTACGTCGGCGGCGGTAACACGGCGAATATGCTGGCGATCTGGCGCGTACATGGTGTAGATAAAATTTTGCGGGAAGCATACGACATGGGAACCGTTCTCTGCGGCACGAGCGCGGGTTCGCTCTGCTGGTTCGAGTGCGGTGTGACCGATTCGTTCGGTCTCGATCTTACGCCGCTCAACGACGGTCTCGGATTTATCAAAGGCAGCAACTGCCCGCATTACGATAGCGAAGCGCGCCGTCAGCCGCAATATCATAAATTCATCGAGGAGGGTCTATCGGGCGGCTATGCGGCCGACGATGGCGCGGCGCTTCATTTTGTTAATGGGAATTTTGTGGAAGCGGTAAGTTCCAAACCGAATGCTCGTGCATTCGAGGTTCGAAAGAAGGGGAACGAGATTGTCGAGAAAAAATTGGATGTGCGGTATTTGGGAAATGCTTAACCGCCGGCAAGAGAGAAGATCAAAAGGCCGAGAACGAGGACCGTCATACCCACATAGAGATAATCTTTCTCGTACAGAAATGCGATGACCGAAAAGGCCACGCGCAAAATCGGTGTGAGAATGAGCAATAACATTCCCGATTGCATGATTGCCTTGCCATCGCCGGAAAATGCGGCGGAAAGAATCGTAGAAACGGAACGAAACATCGCCGGCTCGCTTCGGAATACCGCATAGCTCGGACGGTTTCCATACGCGGTGGGAAGAAAAAGAATAGCACCAACGGCGACAACCGCGACCGTTGCGATCACACAGACGCGCAGCAGATTTCCGATGAAAATCTCGATCGAGTGGTCTGTCGTTTCTTGGGTCATCAAGTTATATCCTTCCTGTTGCGCCATTATAAATCATTTCGATTGCCATGATGAAAATAACGATGCTAAAGACGATGCGTAATGCTTGTGGTTTGGAACGGCCCAGTATCCTGGCTCCCACCAGAGAGCCTCCGAGCACGCCGAGCACCACCGGCATCGCAAGCACGGGATCGATATAACCGCGATGCAGATAAACTCCCGCGCTCGCGGCGGCGGTGACGCCGATCATAAAATTGCTCGTCGTCGTCGAAACTTTGAAGGGGAGCTTCATGGCATGGTCCATTGCGAGCACTTTCACGGCACCAGAACCAATGCCGAGCAATCCGGAAAGAATTCCCGCTATGCCCATCAGGCTAAATCCGGACGCGACATTATGAACGCCGTAGTCCACCATTTCGCCATTCACGGGATAATTAGAGGGCAA
This sequence comes from Kapaibacterium sp. (SeqCode), assembly GCA_036501405.1. Taxonomy (GTDB): domain Bacteria; phylum Bacteroidota; class Ignavibacteria; order Palsa-1295; family Palsa-1295; genus PALSA-1295. Next base: position 762 of record DASYAJ010000164.1, on the reverse strand, counting down.
GCGCAATCGAAGCGCGAGCGGATCAGAACTGTGCAACTCCGCATGTTCCGCTCGGGGTCGAATGGAAAGATACGAGGAATAAATCAGCACAAGCCCGAAGACGATAGCGATAAGCTCCGGCGAAAGAATTCCCCCCAGATATGCTCCCACCAGCGCGCCGATGGTCGTCGCAATTTCGAGGAACATACCGATGCGGATGTTCGAATATCCTTCCCGGACAAAAGCGGAAGCCGCACCGGAACTTGTTGCAATCACCGTGATGAGCGATGTGCCGATCGCATAGCGCAAATCGACGCCGAAGACGAGCGTCAGCAGCGGTACGATGATGACTCCGCCGCCGAGACCGGTGAGCGAGCCGAGAAATCCGGCAACGATCGCTCCGAGAAAAAGGAATGTGCTCAGTTCGGCGATGGTGAGGTGCATGAAGACGCTTCAACACAAATTCCTTCAGTCTTGTGGCATGAAAAGAATAGGAACGAAAAGTAGAGGTATCGGATTTATGTCCGTATGCAAAATGGACACATGCTGAACCTCTCGGTGCAATTACCGGACGATCTCGATCTGGACGAGCAATCCTTGAAAGAATATCTCGCAGCGAAACTTTATGGGGATGGTTCACTTTCGTTAGGTCAGGCAGCTTCGATTGCCAATACAGATAAGTGGGGAATGCCAAAAATTCTCTGCCGATTTGGGGTACCATATTTTAATTACTCGGCGGAAGATTTCAAGAAAGAGTACCGATTCCCCACAAATTAAAAATGA
>DASYAJ010000163.1:0-2929 GCA_036501405.1 Kapaibacterium sp. (SeqCode) | reverse complement strand
ATGCGGCAATTCCCGAATGAGTTACCTTACCTTCGCCGGTCCGCGAAGCGAAGCACACTACTACACACGTAGTCGTGACCTTTAGCTCCCGCCAGAATGTGGCAATTTCCGAATGAGATAACCTTACCTTCGCCGGTCCCGCGAAGCGTGAGCTAAAACACACGACTACATTGCACCTAAATTTTTTTCAAAAAAAATTCGCGAAATACTTGACTTTGCCCTTTTCCTTTCGTATATTTGATTATGCTGTGATAGGCACCTGCCATCTGCGGCAAGTGTTTTGAACAGCACTACAAACAGGAAATTTGCGAAATTCGCTTAGAAACGGCGAATTTCGCTTCAAAAGGAGAACAACATGGCACAAATACCAGAACGCGAAACGCTGCCGCGTCAGCAGCGCAGAGTGCTCGATTACATCGAGGAGTACCTCGAAATTTCGGGCTATCCCCCTTCCATTTCGGAAATCACCGATTATCTCGGCGTCAGCTCCACCTTTGGCGTCCGCAAGCATTTGGACGCGCTGCTCCGCAAGGGCTTCCTTGTGCGCGGGGGTCCGGGGCTTTCGCGCGCGCTGATGGTCTCGCGCCCTTCGGTGATGCTTGGCGGCGAGCGGCATTCGAATGCGATTCCGGTTATCGGGCGCGTCACCGCCGGTCAGCCGATTCTCGCGATCGAAAATGTCGAAGGCTGGCTTTCGTTCAAACCGATGGACCTTTCGCGCAAGACATTCGGCCTGCGCGTCCAGGGCGAAAGCATGAAGGACCGCGGCATCTTGGATGGCGATCTCGTGATCGTACGACAGCAGCAAACCGCCGACGATGGCGATATTGTCGTGGCGCGGCTCGACGATTCGGCGACGGTCAAGACATTCCGCAAATCGAAAAAGGGGTTTTTCCTCGAACCGGCAAACAATCGGTTCAAGCCGATTCCGATCACGGACGACGTTGACTTCCAGATTTTGGGAAGAGTCATCAGCGTTATTCGTTCGATCGATGAAAAACGGCCGGGCGTCTTCCAGCTTAAATTCCAGTAACGATTCATGCAACCGCGCATCACGATTATCACGCTTGGCGTGAGCGACCTTGCTCGCTCTCTTCGCTTCTATCGCGACGGTCTCGGCCTTCCGACAACCTGGGAGGCAGCGCGTGGCATCGTCTTTTTCCAGACGCTCGGAACGGCGCTCGCGCTCTATCCTTACGATGACCTTGCCAAAGGAATATCGCGGCGCGCGTTCCAAATTTCCGGGCATCACGCTCGCGCATAATGTGCGAACGAAAGGCGATGTGGACGATGTGCTCCGCGAAGCCGAAAAAGCCGGTGCCACAATCGTCAAACCGGCAGCCGATACTTTCTGGGGTGGCTACTCGGGCTATTTTTCCGATCCCGATGGCTACCTCTGGGAAGTCGCGTGCGGCGCATTCGAGCTAAAGGAGGATGGCTCGCTCGTCATTCCATAATCAACGATCATAGAACTTCAACCATTTTATCAGAAAAATCATGGAAACACTTATGACACAAGCAACAACAGCATCGTCTCTTCTTCGCGGACGCTCGCTGGACCACGACATCGAAGCGGTCGCCGTCGGCTTTGGAAAACGCTTCGCAAGCCGCCTAACCGGCGGCGAGTTCGGAACGACGACCAACGGCGTTACCTATCGCCGAGTGGATCCCTTGCGCGAGGCCTTCGAGGTCGCCGATACGCGTCTGCAATCGCGTCTCGAAACGTTATGCGAAGCACTTCGGGCGAAGTATTGACGCAAAAATGGTTATTAAGAGAACGCGTAATAAAAGAAAGATGAAAAACAAATTGCGTTCTCGGCAAAAAGGAATACTATTCTACTGGAATACGTTTTTTAGATCTATTTTCAAAAAATAAATGCGTCGAAATCGGAACGAATGCACTCCATTATAATGTAGCAAGTCGTCACTCCGAATTTCCTACATTACTCTGATGAAATCATTACGTCTTTCGATCATTGCATTCGTTTTCGTTTCGTTCTTCGCCTCTCTTGCCTTGGCACAAGAGAGCGTCGATATCCACGCGCGCCTTCCCTTCGATTCGGCGGTGCGGACCGGCAAGCTGCCGAACGGGCTTACCTATTATGTTCGGCACAATGGCTATCCGAAGCAGCGAGCAGAATTGCGGCTTGTCATTCACGCCGGTTCCGTGCTCGAAGATGACGATCAGCAAGGGCTGGCCCACTTCAACGAGCACATGTGCTTCAATGGGACGGTACAATTCCCGCACAATATGCTGGAATCATTCCTGGAAGAACATGGCGCGCGGTTCGGCGCCGACCTGAATGCCTATACTTCGTTCGATGAAACAGTTTATAAAGAATCGCTCCCAACCGATCAGGGATCGATTCTCGACAGCGGAGTCGATATTCTGGGCGAGTGGGCGCATAACGTGACCTTCGATTCGGTCGAGTTCGAAAAGGAACGCGGCGTTGTCGGCGAAGAATGGCGGTTGGGCCGTGGCGCGTTCGAGCGAATTTATCAAAAGCAGGCACCGCTCATTTTTGCGGGATCGAAATATGCAAGCCGGAACCCGATTGGGCTGAAGCCGGTCATCGATACAGCGCATCGTTCGACCATCCTGCGGTTCTATCACGATTGGTATCGTCCTGATTTGATGGCCGTCGTCGTTGTCGGCGATTTCGATCCCGATCAGATGGTCGAGAAGATCAAATCGGAGTTCAGTCCGCTGACAAATCCGGCCAACGAACGTCCGCGAACAGAGTTCCCCATTCCTCCGCACAGCGATACCTATGTTGCGATCAATACCGATAAAGAAATGCCGCAGACGATTTTCTCTGCCATGTTCGTCCGGCCAAAAGAATATGAAGTTACCGTTGGCGATTATCGGAAGGACCTTGTGACGCAGCTTTACGATCAAATGCTGAATGCCCGCGTTCAGGAAGCCATC
>DASYAJ010000162.1:0-4391 GCA_036501405.1 Kapaibacterium sp. (SeqCode) | reverse complement strand
CATCCTTTGTCAAGAAAATATCCTTCTTTTCCTGGTATTTCGCTTCTGTTTTAGACTCAAAAATACTCGATCACAATCTCGGCTTCTTTTTTGCCGAACTTGCTCTTGAAAATCTCATAGACTTTGATGTCTAAGGCTGACATGAAATTCCTCAACACTCCCGCCGCTGCATAAGTTACATGGACCTGTATCGGAGCTGTTGTCGAGTGAATAAGGCTGGAGATGCATCGCGATTGATGGGACCGGTAATAATTTCATCCTGCTTTTCCTGAAATTCTTTTTCGAATTCGCGTGTCTGATAGACTCTTAATTATTTTTCAACTTATTTTTTCCCAACTACGATGCCTACTCAGACCACCTACAAACCCGGCACATTTTGCTGGGTCGATTTTAACGCGAAGGACCAAAAAGCAGCCAAGAAATTCTATAGCGAAGTTTTTGGCTGGACTTCGAACGACATGCCCATGCCCGATGGCACCGACTACAGCATGATGCTGAAGAACGGCAAGGAAGTCGGCGCGATCGGCGGAATGCCTCCCGGCGCTGGTGAGATGCCGCCCCACTGGAACTCTTATATCTCCGTCGATAATGTCGATGCCGCGGCGAACAAAGTCACGTCGCTTGGTGGGAACGTCGCCATGCCGCCGTTCGATGTCATGGGAGTTGGACGCATGGCCGCCGTGCAGGACCCTTCCGGAGCGTTTGTCATGCTGTGGCAGGCCGGTAGCCATACGGGTGCGGAGCTCACGATGGAAACCGGTTCCGTCTGCTGGAACGAATTATTGACGAAAGACACGAATGCCGCCGGTTCGTTTTACAAAGATCTACTCGGATGGAATGTCCAAACGATGGACATGCCGGGAATGCAGTACAACATTTTTAAGAACGGCGAGGCGCAAGTCGGCGGCATGTTCCCGATCGATCCATCGTGGGGACCAGTCCCTTCGAACTGGACCGTCTATTTCGCGGTCGATAACTGCGATGCAACGTGCCAGAAGGTGAAGTCGCTTGGCGGACAAGTCGTGATGGGGCCGCAAGATATCCCAACGGTCGGTCGTTTCGCGTCTCTTGCCGATACGCAGGGCGGCGTATTCGCAATTCTCCAGCCGGAGCCGCGCGCTTAATTCAAGAGAATCTCAAAAAAATGGGACGAAGAGCGTGCGCTCCGTCCCATTTTGTTATTGTGAAAATTTGGTATTGTGAAAAACGATTCGTTTGAATAAAAATCCTTCAGCTTGCGGGCTTCGCAATGCCATCGAGGTTCATCTGGTTGACGATTCCGCGAAGATCGTCGAGCGAAATACCGCCGGAACCTTCCACGATTAGGTAAACTCGATCAGCGATGATGACGCCAATCTCTCCGTCGTTCGCTTTCTTATGCCAGGTGACCCATCCCGGATAGGAACCGAACTTTTCGCCATGCTGCAGTTCGTTCTCGTCTTCGGAACTGAAATTCGTAAGCATCGCGTAGGCTGCCGTGAGGTTCTCGAGGTAATTGTAATCAGCGATCGTGACTTTGAGGTGCTTGGTGCCGTTATCGAATTCACGCGAGGCCATCGAATATTCGATGCCGTTCATGCTAAGGCTTTGGGTGGCCGGGTCGTGCGCGGTGAAGCCGTTCGGCGACGGAAGTAAACCCGAAAGCGTCGTCGAAGGAATTGCGTGTGCATTCGATTTGTGCGTTGAAGTTCCCGTTGCCGTATTCATGGTCTGTGTAATTGCGCTCGCGGCATTATTGGCATTCTGGGCGGCTTGGTCGGCGTCGCTCTTTTTTCCGCAGGAAGCGGTGAGGCTTGCCAGGGCGAAAAGAGTAACAGTTCGAATAAAAGAGGCTGTTGTCATGGTCGTTATTGGTTTTTTAGGGTTAATCTCGGAAAGAAGGTCTGCAATTTACGAAAAAAAAGAGCGCATCCGCTAAATTCCTTCTTAACGGTCGCTTAAGGACGAAACCAGCAGCAAGGATTTTGCGTTAGAGGCGTCTCGAAAATAGGAACGCTAATAAAGAAGGAATATGGCAAATAAATCGTCGAAGCAACAGATTGATAAAGTCCACGCAAGTATTAATCCGGTCGATCTCGAAATGATGGCTCGGAATGGGGAATCGCTCTATCAGGCGGTCGCCATCACGGCGCGGCGCGCGCGGCAAATCAACGATGAGATCAAGACCGAGTATAATGCTCGTGTTTCGACGCTCGTGCCCGTTGAACTGGATGAGGACGAAGAATTCGAAGCTCCGAATTTCGACCAGATGAAAATCTCGCTCGAAATCGATAAGCTCGGCAAGCCGACGCTCGAAGCGCTCGCAGAGTTCTCGACCGAAAAGCTGGAATTTCGATTCCGAGAGAATCCTATGTAAGATCTTTCGGCGCCTTAAAAGTCCTTTGTCGAAGTTTTGAAAGCCTTTGTCGAAGCTGTAAAAGCCCCTTAATGGGGCTTTTTTATTTTCCATCTGGAGTTCCCACCTGCTTCTAACTTCTGCAAAGCCATAGCGAAGCCTTCCCCATGGCCTCGAAATTTTTTTTTCGAATTTCTTGCAAAGCCGTATTTTTCGTCGTATATTTGTAATACTTGAGGACGATTCGGCCGTTTTACACCCTGTTGGGGCTAAAAATCGCCATAGCCGGATTCGTTCTCAAAGTGCTATTAAATTGCCTTGCCGTCCGCAACGTAACACAAAAGTTTACATTCGCTTTTTTTTTCGACCAGAAAAACTACCATATCCATTATGAAACGTTTCCTGACCTTGCTCGCAACCGGAGCTCTTTCACTCGGTCTTTCTTCGGTAGCATCCGCTCAATTAACGAGGCCGTTCGGTGCCGGCGCGCTTGTGCTCGATGATAATCACTCGCACACCGTCGTTGTTTCTACGCCTCCCTACGATGCAGGCCCATATACGTTCCCGCCGACGACCGCCTACGATGCGTGGGAAGAAGCGACTTTTCCCGTCCTGAACTGGTACACCGCCATTCCGCCATTTGCCAATGCGCAGGCGGGATTCTTATTTCCGGGACCGCTCAATCAGACGGCGCCCGCTTCCGTGCCGTTCCCGCTCTACACCCTGAGCTACTGGGTCGGACCAGGACAAGCGGGATTTAATAATAATGGAGGCTATGCCGGCGCATGGGATAATGCGACGACATCCCAGCTCGGATTAGTAACGACAACCTGCACAGGAATTGCGACCCGCATCCCTGTCTTTACAGGCACTTCAACCCTTTGCAATTCGAGTATTACCGACAATGGGACGGTTATTACGACCAGCGAGCCGGTTGGCATCGGCCTGAACAATCCCACCGGTGCGCTTCTTACCAATGCACCCGTGGGAACAAACGTTCTCGGCGGGGTCGATGGGGAAACAGCGAATAGCTTTATCTGGACTAATGCAACCGGCGGTTACGTCGGAGCATTTCGAAATTCTGTCAATGCGCCCAATAACGACGGTTTGGTTGTGAACATTGCCTCGAACAGTGTTAATTCGTTTGCCTTAAACGTCAACCAAAATAACGCACTTCTATTCGGAGTACAGGGCAATGGCAACGTGTCCATCGATCCGAACAATGTTGCAGCGACTACAATCGGCAATACGACAGCCGGGACGCAAGTCACTATTGCCGGCGCAACGAGCATCAATACCTCCGGCGCAGGCGCAACTTCGATTGGTAATGGCACGAATGCCATCACAATCACCGGAACCAACGGCATTAACGGGCCCACAACGGTCACGGGCAATACGAGTGTTAACACCTCTGGTGCAGGAACGACCTCCATCGGTAATGGCACAAATGCCGTCACAATTACAGGAACCAACGGCATTAACGGTCCGACGACAATCACGGGGGTCACGGCGGTAGATGGTACAACCACAATCAATAATGGCGCTTCGGACGCAGGTTCGACAACGATCGGCAACGTAGTCGGTACCAACAATAGCGCGACGACAATCGACGTCAGCGGCACGGGGAATTTGGTGCTTAATGGTCTCGGAGCAGATCCAGTACCGACGCAGATGCTGACGCTAACGAATCCTGGAAATCAGGTCCGGGTATCTCCCTTGCCAAATGCCGATGAAGGAGTTGTGCTGACGACCGGCGAGTACCGCTTGGGCAGCACACTGACGACTGGTCCGGGATCGAATCCGTTCCTGACCAACCGCAACGTCAATCTCGACGCGAGCAACCTGAACTTCACCTCGAATGGTGGTGCGCAAACTCCGGTCCTTATCACGGGTGGAGTGAATTCCGGTGTTGCGCTCGCAACGAATGGAACTGGCACGATCACTGCGACAGGCCCGACGACGGTCACCGGCAATACCAGTGTTAATACCTCTGGTGCAGGAACGACCTCCATTGGCAATGGCACGAATGCCATCACAATCACCGGAACCAACGGCA
>DASYAJ010000161.1:0-1925 GCA_036501405.1 Kapaibacterium sp. (SeqCode) | reverse complement strand
TGACTAACATCCACCGAACTTGCTTTGTCTCTCCTATTTCTCCTCGATACCGGATAATTACATACAAAAAATTGTAATAGACAGGGTGAACTAATCTTCGATTGTGCGGCGTTCACTTACTCGCATATTTTGCGCAGTGCTTATGGCCTTTCCGATCGGCCAAATCAAACCTTTAAGTGCTTTGCGCTGGGCAACATCTCGTTTATCGTTCACATTTTGCTGAGTTTATTCATGCATCGTCATATTACCCGGACCGTACTGAGCTGGCTTTCACTTTTTTTGCTTGCGTCGCAATTTCTGGTACACGCTACCGCTTCAGCCCAATCTGCATCTGCGGCGAAGTCGTCGGATGAGAACGGACCATGGCTGATTAAATGGAAAGGCGGGGAAGTCACGCTTCCGGAATTCGAATCGGCATTTCAGCGCATGAACGGCAAACCGGCCTATTCGACGACGCTCGATAGCCTCAAGGATTTCCTGAGCGTCTATGCCGATTACCGATTAAAGCTCGAACAAGCCCAAGAGGAAGGCCTCGATAACGATCCGCAAGTAAAAAAGGAAATTGTGGGATACCGGCAAATGCTTGCCGGGCCGTTTGTCCTCGAAAAAGAAGTGACCGATCCGGCGATTCGAGAGCTCTACGCGCGCCGCCAGTGGGACTATCACGCCGGGCATTATTTGGCGGCCGTCAAGAACTGGAACAATCCCGCCGATACACTCCGCGCTTATAATCGCGTGTTACAAGCGATGAAAATGCTCAACGATGGATACCCATTTGCCTACGTTTGCATGTCACCGGAAACGCGTGCTGTTATCTACAGAGGAGATTTGGGCGTAATGCATGGCGAGAAGCTCGATACGACCCAAATCGAAAACTGGCCCGGTTCGGACGACAAGACCAGCGCCAGCGCGGGCGGAGATCTTGGCTTTTTTATGCCTGGCATGACCGTCCGGCCTTTCGAGGATGCTCTCGTCAAGCTCCAGCCTGGAACATATACTCGCGTGCCGGTCAAGACGCGTTACGGGTATCACATCATTTGGCTCTATGAGAAAGAGCCGCACACGGGCGGAGTCCATGTCGAGCATATTCTAATTTCGGTTCCGAAAATTGGGGGTATTGATACCGAGTCCTTTTATCATCGGGCCGACAGCCTATTGAAGGCCATCCGGAATGGCGCGAATTTCGAAGAAGTCGCGCGGGAATCCTCGAACGATAAGTCGACCTCCATCAAAGGCGGTGATATGGACACGATCGATCACGAAACGCGGCGGACCGAGCTTCCCTTCGATCGCACGGCATATGCGTTGAAAGATGGGGAAATTTCTGGATTAGTCCGCACCAGTTTTGGTTATCACATCATCAAGCGCGTCAATGGCGTTCGTGGGCACACCTTTGAAGAATCGAAAGATCATCTCGAGCAATTCTACAAACACTACTACTTCGATGAGGATCGTGCCCAGTTTATCGATAGCCTCGAAAAGGCGAACCATTTTCGATTCGATTCTACGACACTCGATTATGTCATGGCGCATATCGATTCCTCGCGTACCTCGGCCGATTCGAGTTGGTCGAGCAAGCTGACCGACCGTTCGAAAACGATCTTTCGAATTGGGGATATTAATTGGACCGTCGCCACGCTTGTCGATTCACTTTCGGCTGCGCCCGGTACACCGCTCGCACGAAACCAATTGCGCGATATTATCCACAAGAATTCCGAGAATACCGCGCTCATGATCGAGGCAAAAAACATTCCTGCACGCTACCCGGAGTTCGAAAAAATCATGGACGATTACAAAAATGGCATTGTCCTCTTCGATTTGGAAAACAAGCGCGTCTGGTCGAAAGTCGTGCCCGATAGCGCGAACGAACAAAAGTATTATGAAGCGCATAAAGCGAGCTTCATTTGGCCGGAGCGCGTGGACCT
>DASYAJ010000160.1:0-1840 GCA_036501405.1 Kapaibacterium sp. (SeqCode) | reverse complement strand
CGAACCGCGAGAGCAGCCGAAAAAGCGGTCGAAAAAGTGTAAAAGGCCAAAACGCCCACAGAAAAATGCGACCGGTTTTTCTGACCTTCGCAACGATAGGTCTGCGAGTATGATGAGGCGTTGCATGAAGTCCCAAAAATTATAGCTATTCCTCACCCAAGCGAACGAAGGGTTGTCTTGCGCGTGGGAATGATTCCACCCGTGCATCCAATGTCTCTCTGCAATCCTTCTCAATTTTTCGTACGTTTTATGAAGTAGCTCTGTTCCTCGGGAACTTCAGAACTGGTCGCGGGAATAATAGAGGCAATGGATAATTCTTTAATTAGTGAGCGAGGCCAAAACATTTCGTATCTTTGCAACAATAAATTATTACCTCATCATGACTCTACGCATTCTCTCCTTATTTTCGATCGCTTTCGTGGCCGCGATATTCGTTTCGGGCTGCAAGTCTAATTCAACATCACCGAATGGAGGCGGAACAGCAATTACACCGCCTAATGCTGGTTCATATTTTATTGCTGTTAATACGGAGACTGATTCGACGGGAGCCGTAATCTCCCTCGATACAGAAAAAAATATGGTTATCCTCTCGAATGCCGCATTCTATGGTAAGACTGGGGTAACCGTGTTCGTCGACAGCGACTACCAAAACGGACTCTCTCCGGATACCACTTACCTGAAGTACGAATCGACTGGTGATGTAGAAGAATATGCGGGATCATCAGGTAACTCTTCCTTTAATGCAACGGGATGGATCACCCTTCCATTCGGTTCCCAATCTTCGGCAACATTGGTTAATACGGATACCACGCTGGGTTTTGGCGTTCATGGGCGCATTACTGAAGGTGTTTCGGGTGCGGGCACCGGAAACGTCACCGTTGAAGGGGAATCGTTCTATGTTAATAAAGTTAATCTTCAAGTATCTATTATAGATACCGCCTCGGCGCCGACATTCGTTATAAGTTCAATTTCCTTCACGACAACTGCTTCGTTTGCTCCTGCACTTGGATATATTGTTGAAACCGATCAACCCGCTTATCGAACCGATGGAGAACTTAATCCTTCGATACATGGTCAAATGATTAGTTATCATCTTCAGTAATTCATTCTGAACCGCATGGACCATGCGGATTCAGAACAATTATTTCTTCTCAAAATCGAGCGAGACGCTATTGATGCAGTAGCGCAGTCCGGTCGGTTCCGGGCCATCGTCGAAGACATGGCCGAGATGAGCGCCGCAGTTGGCACAAGTTACTTCGGTACGCGTCATCCATCCGGAACGATCGATGTGCTCTTCGATGCGAGCGTTGGCTTTCGGTGCATAGAAGCTGGGCCAGCCACAGCCGGCATCGAACTTAGTATCGCTCTCGAAGAGCGGCGCGCCACAGCAACCGCACCGATAGACGCCATCTTCCCAAAAGGCTTCGTACTTCCCGGAGAAGGGACGTTCGGTCCCCTTTTCGCGCATAACACGGTATTCTTCGGGGGACAAATCTTTTTTCCATTCGGCTTCGGATTTCATCATAGGCCGGAATACGGTAATTTCCGGTTTAGGGTTCGAAGGATTTGTTCAATGGCCTGTTGAACGTCTGGAGATCCTTCGACTCCGCAAAAACTTCGCTTCGCTTCATTTTTGCTCCGCTCAGGATGACAGCTTTAAACGAATTATAAAATGGAAATTGGAACAGGCCAAAGATTTGCATACCGCACCGGGGTTTCCATAAACCAAATCGTAATAAACCAAGGGCAACGAAACGAAGTTTATCGCGTAGAGGCTGTTTTAGAAGCTATCCAATAGAAGCCATTTATTCATGTTAGGCTCATTCACCTTTATTCTCCA
>DASYAJ010000159.1:0-2995 GCA_036501405.1 Kapaibacterium sp. (SeqCode) | reverse complement strand
ATGAATTATTATACCTTTTCTTGTCGGGATCGTTTTTAGGACTTGCGCTTTTGGGAGCCACCCTACAATCCGCCGTCTTTGCTTTATTTATTTTGGCTCTAACGAACACGCTATGGTCCTGGCCAAAGGAACGGAGAATGTTGCAAATTTCAAAATGCGTTTTCATTCCTTGCATGATTGCATTAGGACTTTCTGCCGTAATGTGGGTTCCCTCGATCCAGCTATTCTTACAAGTCCTCAGACATGGTTCCCTTCTTTCCCCGGCCCACGCACATCCCTATACTATTGCGGATCGTTTGTTTTCCTTCCTTTTGCTCGGCACTTTTTTTGTTCCTGAACTTATGGGATTGGTCCGCAGTGCTAGCATCACAACGCTGGCTGGGATTTATCCTATGGATTTCAGCGGATATCTCGGATTTTCTGAACTGTTATTGGGGTCATGGGCCTTGTTTACACTCCGATTGAGCGAAAAAATAGTTCGCCCATACGGTTGGCTTGTTGTGATCGCATTTCTAGTTCCAATCTTTACACCATTATATAGTTGGCTATATCACCGATTTTTTCTTGTTGGAACTTTAGGTCTTGCTGTTATTGGCGCAGAACGATTGGAACAATTCTCTCGGAACGGAAATCTTCGTAACCGAGGTCAGCGCTTAGCTCGCTGGGCGCTTCCAATAATAGCGTCTGTCTTTGTTATCCTAGCTATCGTCAATATTATTTGGACGTTCCCTTCCGTACATAACCGAATTGCAGCCTTTTTATGGCAGCATTCCATTGGAGCCCCGTTTGCAGATGGAAATGCTGAATGGGTCCGAAGTCGAATCGCTGGTACGTTTGCGCATTATTCTGTGCTTTCACCGATGATGTTTGTGCCATTTGGTCTGGCAATCATCGCATGTATTACTCTGATGCGATGGGACAAAATTTCCAAGGTTTCGCCTGTTCTTGGAATAGTGATTCTCATAGGATGTTCCAGCCTTCATACTGTATTTTGGTGGGGAAATTACATTCCGATGCTCGACCCCAAGGAATTCCCCGTCCTTCCGACAGTGCCATCAATCACGTTCTTACAACATCACGCGGATGAGGGCCGTATTTACATCCATCGTCGAGGATATCCGGGAAAACAATATCTCTTTTTAGATAATGAACCGTTGCTCTATGGTCTTTCCACAGTAACAGGCTATGAGAGCGAAGTTCCCCGCTCGTTCTATCCGGAGTTGCTCCGCATATCGGATACATTCCCGCATCCGAAAGCCCTCGGGTTCCTTGGCGTGAGCTATCTGGTGTTTTATCCAGGATTGATTCCTTCGGGAACGCTTCCCATGGCCGATTCCAGTTCGATGGCGATCTATGCCAATCCCTTTGCTCGGCCACGCGCGGCGCTCTATTACCGCAAAAGCATCTTAGCAAATGATTCGGTGATTCTCGATCGCATCTTCGATGAAAACGATCCACACGATTGCGTCTGGTTTACGACTACCGAAGATGCTCCTTCGTTGGACTCGACTCCTGCGCCGGAATGGGAACCTGCTGCGATCGTGCGCTCGTCCGAAAATGAAGTAGACTTGAAGACGAACGCTTCGCGCAGCGCCTATCTCGTTCTTACCGATTCGTATTATCCGGGTTGGAACTGTTTTGTCGATGGCAAGCCGCAGAAGATTTATCGCTGCAATTTTAATATGCGAGCGGTGCTGTTGTCGGCGGGCGCGCACCACGTTGCGTTTATTTTCTGGCCGTACACGGCTGTCATCGGAGGATGGTGCTCGTTCTGCACTGTTTTATTTTTAGTGCTGGGAAGCCTTGGCGTTTATTGGCGAAGAAAAAGTTTTTTTGGTCACGAATAGTTTAGGTTTGCGATAATTGCGCGCGAAGTCCCCGCTTCGTAACCAATGCATAAAGTTTTCGGAGCAATGGTTCGCGATAGACGAGCTTTCCCTGCCGCATCGTCTGCAAGAATGCCACTTCTCGTAAGCTTGCTCGGCCTGTCACTTTTCGGGTCTGTAACTGAAACGCAGTCAGGATCACGGCCAATACGCCGGTGAGCATGTCGGCGTACATCAGTCCAAAAAAGCAGGCGACCTGATACATGACGAGCATTTGAATTCCCCACTGCCCAAAGAAAAAATCTTCTTCGGTGGTTCGCAGCCGGTAGTTGATGAGCGCGGATTTCCATGCTTTGCTCATGAGCCAGATAAAGGTGATGAGTCCCGGAATTCCTCCGCGCAGCGGCCAGTAGAGATACGTGCTGTGAGTTCCCAGCGTCGTATAGACTGCGGAAAGGGGCATGCGATAGTATGTTTTCCAGGGAATGCCCACCGGAACTCCGAATAGCGGATGATGCAGAATGTTCTGGATCACATTCGGCCACTCCATGAGCCGAATGTAGGCGGAACCTTCATTTTGGGGCGAGGTGATGCCGCTCAGCCGTGTGACCACTTCAATCGGGTTCGTTGCAAATACCGTGAGGACCGCGACGCCAAGAATAGCGGACACAAACCAAAAATGACGGCCACGTCTGCCCGAAGGCATCGAAAAGAACATCACGGTCATGCAGACAAATGTTCCCACAAAAAACGTTCTTCGAAAACTCATCATGAAGCAGAGCGAAAGCACCGGCGCTATCCAGAGTAACAGACGCCGAAGCGGACGCAGCGATGTGCCGCGATAATTCAGCAGAATGAGAGTCCCAATAACGGTAATGCCGAGCATGTACCCATCGCGCCAGCTTTGAACAACACCCCAGCGCGTCGTCGCGGCGTGCGAGAAGAAATAGAGACTTGCTCCGTCGAATGCCTTGGCAATTGCGGCATACAGAATGATCTTCCAGAGCATTTCGCGATCTTCCTCCGTGCGGAATGCGGAACTAATGATGAGGAACATATACGGAAGTTCGAAAATATCGTGAAACTCGAGCACGAACGCAACCTCTTGTTTCATCATGCAGCCGCGCCACCACGAAAAGAGGAAGGTAAAAAATAACAGGACCAACGGC
>DASYAJ010000158.1:0-9198 GCA_036501405.1 Kapaibacterium sp. (SeqCode) | reverse complement strand
CACGCAACAAAGCAATAAACACATTTTCGAGCGATGGTTGAATCACGCGGGAACTTCGTACCGCGATGCCGGAAGTGGAAAGCCACGCTTCGAAGGAAGCAGCATTCTCGACGACCGCATTGATTCGATCGCCGAAGGTCTGCACTTCAATCACGGAAGGATTGGAACGGAGTCGATCCGAAGTTCGAGTTAGATCGCGATCCAAAGGAACGATCTCGAACACACTACCGCGCATCTGCTGTTTTATTTTTTTGGGTGTATCTGCCAGCAAAATGTTCCCATCGCTCATCATTCCAACGCGCGAGCATCGTTCGGCCTCATCGAGATAGGGCGTCGTCATCAGGATCGTGATTCCTTCTTCGAGCAGCGACGAAAGAATAATCCAAAATTCCCGACGGGAAACGGGATCGACGCCGGTTGTCGGTTCGTCGAGGAAAATAATATCGGGTTTGTGAATGAGCGTTGCCGCAAGCGCGAGCTTTTGTTTCATTCCGCCAGAGAGTTGATCGGCCAGACGATTCCGAAATGGAGTGAGTCGCGTAAATTCGAGCAGTTCGTTGGCGCGGGAACGATACTTCTTCACCTCGTGGATTTCGGCAAAGAACTCGATATTTTCATCGACCGTAAGATCGGGATAAAGGCTGAACCGCTGCGAAAGATATCCGATGCGCGGCTTAATAGCGGACATTTGTGTTCCCAAATCCATCCCTAAGATTTTTGCAGAACCTCCATCCGGTTTGATAATGCCACAGAGCATTCGGATGAGCGTGGTTTTACCAGCACCATCGGGACCGATCAGGCCGAACATCTCGCCTTTGGCTATCGTAAGATCGATCCCGCGCACCGCTTCGACAGGCTGCTTGCCTTTTTCGCCGAAAGATTTTTTCAGGCTGTGAATTTCAAGTGCGAATTCCGGCATGTTCCCTCCTGGATCGATCAAAGATGCACCACGGCATCCGCCGGTAATCCTTTTTTCAGTGCGCCAGTGGGATTGGGAATTTCGACTTTGACGCCGAACACCAATTTGACCCGATCGTCTTTCGTTTGAATATCCTTCGGCGTGAACTCCGCTTCGGGAGAAATATATGTGACGCTCCCTTGGAACGTTTTATTCGGCATTCCATCGATGGCCACGTCCACTTTTTGTCCCAGCTTAATGTGCGGAAGTTGTTCCTCGGTTACATAAATCATCAGATAGACGCTCGAAAGATCGGTCACGGTCGCGACCGTCGAGCCTGCGGGAACCAGCTCGCCTTGCTCCGCAACCTTATGGGTAACCATTCCTTTCAGTGGCGATGTAATATACGAATCGTCGATCTGTTTTTGGACGCCATCGCGCGTTGCTTCGAGCTGATTGACACGCGCGAGGGCGGAACTAATATCTTCGGGCCGAGCTATATGCCGCACTTTTTCTAAATTCGCTTCCGATTCTTCCAATTGACTTTGAGAGACTCGAAATTTTATCTCTTCTTGCTCTAATTGATCTTTTGTCGCTGCGCCGCCTGCCTCGAGATTGCGAATACGTTCCAACTCATCGGCATCGAGCTTTCGGTTTGCTTCCGCCTGCGACACGGTTTGTTCTGCCGCCTGCACGTCTTCGGTACGCGATCCCTCTTTGGTCAAGGTCAACTGCGCGCGCGCCTGATCGACCGCCGCTTGAGCCGCGCGAAGTTGAATATCGAGCGCCGAGCGGTCCTGGCTGGCAATAAGACTCCCGGAATCGACCGGCGTGCCATCATCAATATAAAGCGTGACAATCTGCGCGGAATTCTTCGCTGCGACATTCACATCCGTCGCTTCTATTGTTCCGCTGGCGGTGATTTCATTCGGGTTCTCCTTTTCGCCGCAACCTGTTAGAAGAGCAAATGCGATAGTTACTAAAAGAGCGTATTTCCTCATGCTTTTTTCAACGTGCCGGTTTTTAACGTTGTCGGTAAGACGAAGTCGCTGTAAACATATTGTAGCAGAACAGGATATCGGTGACGAAAGAGTCACGTAAGGGCGGAACGATGAAGCGATGAAAGAAGTTAGGGTGGCACGATCGCGGGGTGGAGCAGTGGTAGCTCGTCGGGCTCATAACCCGAAGGTCGTGGGTTCAAGTCCCACCCCCGCTACTTAAAAGCATGGCAGTGGCCATGCTTTTTTTTGGACAAACGGTTGAAATTCCATTATTTTTTGTCTTATCGCTTCTTTTCCGCATCCGAAATGGCCGAAAGCAGATTTTGAGCGTTGACGAATCCCTCGAAGGTGGCGGAAACTTTTCTTCGCAGCGTAACCACAAACGTCGTCGGGACCACATCGATGCCGCCATACGTAAAACCGAAATCGGGACTGCCGACAAGAAGCTCGTAATTAATCTTGTGCATCCGAGCAAACGAATCAAGCAGCATCACTCCCTTTCCATTCTGGCCCACTTTCATTCCCACCCCGATCCAAAGTACATTGGTGTCTCCAAGTGCGCGCGCGCTATCGATCGCACGTAACTGATTGAGCGATGGAATCGAATTCGGGCTAAAGAACGATAGCACAACGATTTTGTCATAATACTCATTCATTTCATGCACTTTCCCTGTATCGTCCATCCAGGCGAAGTTCGTGGCTCGATCGGCCGTCGAAATGCGGTCCCAGTATTTAATTTCGGAACTATGGTGCAAAAAATGCGGACCGGTCGAATCGACGACGATTGTCTTGGGAATGAATGCTGTCCGAATCGAGGCCGGAAGGCAGCCTTGCAAATCAAGCATGATCGCGAGCGCCAGAAGGCCAGCGCTGCCCATCGCAATGATATCCCTTCCGTGCATTCCGAAAGCATGGCTAATGCGAACGCGAATCACGATTATATCTTTCCTTCCAGCATTCTTGCCAGGGCGGCGCGCGCGCGGTGCAGGTGAACTTTTACGGTTCCCATCGGCAGCTTCAGCACGTTGGCAATCTCTTCGTATTCCAGATCGTCATTATGTCGCAGCCGAATAATGCGTTTGTAATTCTCGGGCAATTGATCGATCGCCTGTTCGATGAGCGCCGTCCGCTCGCCAGAAAGCATCACATCTTCGGGAATCCATGAGCTATCGCTGATCTCGTATTCTTTCCCTTCTTCATCCGATTTTCCGCCAAAGGAAGCCGGTGGCGCGCTGATCGAAAACGCGTTCAGCTTCTTGCGGCGAAGATAGTCGATCGCGTGGTTCGTGGCAATGCGGTAGAGCCATGTGGAAAACGCATAGTCATCCGAATAAGAATTGAGGTGCAGCATCGCTTTCGTCAGCGCTTCCTGCACTAAGTCCTCGACTTCATCGCTCGAAGCGGTACGGACCATTGGCCGAATAAGCCGTTCCACACCGTGCTTGTGGCGTTTCACGAGTTCATTGTAAGCCATCTGATCGCCGGTGCGCGCACGCTGCACCAGCGCCTTGTCCTCCAATTGCTTTGCGGAAGCCGGTGGACGAATGGAACCATCCTGGCGCAGTTCGGGAACCGGAGCGGGAGTCGCGACTGGTGCAACTGTATTCGGCGTAGGCGCATTACTCGGAGCAGTACTCGCAACGTTCACATTCGATGCTTTCGCGATCGAGCCTTTTACATTTGGTGTTTTCACATTGGATGCTTCACCATTCGATGTCTTTACATTCGATGCTTTCACATTCGATGTTTCAGAACGCACGGGAACCGAAACCGGCTTTGCGGGTGCAGCAGACGGTTTGGGGACCGGCGAGCGCGCCACCTCCTTTTTTTTCGGAGTAGCTTCGGCCGGTGTTTTATGTGCGCGGGGACTCAAGTATTCTTGAACTCGAAAAAGGCTGGAGTAATTCGAAAAAAGATGGGCTGTTTAAATAACATCGATATTTTCCAGGCCACCATACGCTTCGTACCATGGCCGGGCCGCGCTTTTGAGCACGCTATTCAGCGCCTCGATATTCTGCACGCCGCGGTCCGCAAGCCATGCTTCGAGCGCGGCAGTTCCCTGCTGCCCGAAAATCGGCACACCGTCCTGCCAGGTTGCGCGACCGCAGAGCACGCCGCAGAATTTCGATTCGGCTTCTCCTGCTAACGTAATCGTCTCGCGAAACACTTCGTCCGTGACACCGGCGCTGAGAAAGATGAACGGTTTCGGGGTCGCGGAGGATGCTTCCCGAAAATAGTTCTTCGCTTCCTCGCGGGTATATGCCGATTCCCCGGTGCAAGCAGAAGTTCCTGCTACGAACTTCATAGTCACGGGAACTTCTACTTTCAGTACATCGACGCCATAGCGGTCCTGAGAAAATTCCTTCATGTAGGCCGCAACATTTTTCGGTTTCAGCTTCGCGAATTCGATTCCTTTCTCATCGTACCGATCGTCATACGCAAGCACTTCGAGGAAGAACGGCCGATCGACTGCTTCGCACTCCGCGCCAATCCGTTCGATAAACGCGTGCTTCTTTCGATTGATCGCTTCGGTATCGAACGGATTATAATAGAGCAAAATTTTCACCGCATCGGCACCTGACTCCGCAAGGCGAAGCGCGCTCCAATTGTCAAGCAAATCGGGCAAGCGACCTGCGACGGTCACATCGTAACCGGTCTTCTCGTAGGAAAGAAGAATTCCGGTTCCCGGAGCTTTTGCTTCAAGCGCCGGAAGGCCATATTCCGGGTCCATGAGGAGCGCGGTGGCGTGAGGCGTCAAAATTTTCGTTACAGAAATTTTGAACTGCGTCAAATCCTGATCCGAAGCATCCCGGCCCATCGCTTTGCCGATCGACTTCTTCAGCGAACCCCGCTGGTCCATCGCGGCAGCGGCGATGACGCCGTCCGTTCCCGCGCAGGCCTGAATTCCCTGGAACTTTCCTTTCGTGATAATCTTCTTCGGCATTCGTATAAAAATCAGACTTCAATAAGCTGCGAAACTTCACAGGCCCGCCGCATTTGGCGAATTGCTTCCGCCGGTTCCCGTTCCCCGAAAATTCCGGAACCCGAAACCAGCACATCTACTCCCGACTCGAAAACCTCCGCCGCATTCTCGATTTTAATTCCGCCATCGGCTTCGATCAGGCAACCATCCCCCGCCCCCTCCTTGAAAAGGTGGGGGAGATTATCAATCCACTTTCGTAACGTTCGGGCACGCCGATACAGCGATGGAATAAACGACTGTCCGCCGAAACCGGGATTGACGCTCATCAAAAGCACCAGATCTAAGTCCGACAATATCTCCTCCAGCATCGCAAGCGGTGTTGCCGGATTCAGCGCAACGCCCGCTTTCGCTCCCAGCGACTTAATATGCGCCACCGTCCGATTCAGATGACGGCACGCCTCCTGATGCACCGTAATCACGTCCGCGCCCGCCTGAACGAACTGCGGAATGTAGTCATCCGGGTTCTCGATCATCAGGTGAACATCGAAGGTCAGCTTCGTCAACGGGCGAAGCGCCTCGACAATCACCGGACCGACCGTGAGATTCGGCACGAAATGGCCATCCATCACATCGATATGCAGCCAGTTCGCACCGCCCGATTCCACCTGCCGAACGCTCGCAGCAAGATCGGCGAAATCCGCCGATAGCAGCGAAGGTGCGATCTCGACGGCGCGGGGTCGGTTTGGGGTATGGTTCGAGGTCTCCAAAATCTGCGGAATTTCGGCATAGAACAAAATTCGAACGGGGAGAGTTGGCAATTCTTTTCGTCAAATGGCCCATATTTAGCTAAAAACTGACTCGAAATTTTTTTGGGGGAAACTACGTTCATGAATCGAAATTTATGAATTGAATTAAGCGCCTTTTCTGTGCGGTTCCCATAAAGTTTGAAAAAAACTTCGTTTTTTCGGTCTTGTAACAAATTCCGGTGAGACGAGTTATTTAAGCATCAAGAACAATCACTAATCCATGAAAATAAGACTTGGTTTTTTCATTTTCCTTGCCCTGCTCACGGCCAGGAATGGAAGGGCGCAGTGGTTACAAACAAAACCGAATTGCACGGTTACAAATTTGACGAATGTCTGGAACTATGTTTATGCCAGCACGAATGATTCCGGAATTTTTCGGTCGAGCGATAGTGGACTGACGTGGATTCATCTAAATAATAATCCTGAAGATTCGAACATCTTGTTGGCTGGAACGATGGGGAGTTTATTAATTGGCGAGGGACCGAAGGGGATTTTTATTTCGAGCGACAGCGGTGAGACATGGATTTTACACAACGCTGTACTTCCTCCTCATTCGTCTCCTTTCACCATATTCAATAATTCTTTGTTCCTTTGCGTTGAATGGCCTCTTTTTCGTTCAACGGATACAGGAGCGACTTGGATCAAAGACATGAATGGAGTATCGGATTCTACGATTTGGACCGTCAAGGTGGTGGATTCGACGATCTTTTTGGGAACGGACAGAGGGAATATATATTACTCAATTGATAGCGGCAGTAGCTGGACGGGCTTTGATAGTACAACTCATACAACGGTTTTTGATTTTGCACGAATCGGTAAAACAATTTTTATCGCTACGGATTACGGAGTTTGGTATTCCTCCGATACGGGAAGAACGTTGAAGCGAAACACACTTAAGAGCTTTACAACAACCTTATTTTCGAAGGATGGGATATTGTTTGCCATCGTTGTTGGTACTGGTGAAAATAACATTGAATATTCATCCGATACCGGAAAGAATTGGATTAACATTACGTTCAATCGAAAGCTCAATACATACACCCATTTCTTAACCATTGTTGGGAATTATCTCATGGCAGGTGGTGAAAATGGAATTTGGCGGCTACCGTTGAAAGAAATTGTTCCCGGCCCTGCATACCTGACATTCTCACCCGATACACTGAATTTCGGAATGTTGAGTTATTCTTACGACAGCGTTCTTACATGCGCGCTCTCAAATGGCGGTAGCGGCGTCGATACGATCGATTCGGTAAAATTTGACGGTCCAAATTCCAGGGATTTTACCTTTGAACAGTATCCTCAACCAACTTCCTTTCCTCTTCTCATAGGACCCGAAGATACTGTCAGCTTGCCAATCGTATTTGAACCACAGGGCTTTGGAACCGATACATGTACGTTGGAACTCTTTTGTTCGCATTTTGGCGACACCGTGCTACGTTGCTTTCTTATTGGTTGGAAAGCAGCAGATGATGTTGGGATTGGCTCGGTACAAAATCTCTTGTCGATTTTCCCCAACCCCATCTCTCGCGCCGCGACCATCGCATTCTCCACCGACGAAGCCTCGCCTGTTACAATAACCGTATACGATCTGTTTGGCAATGTCCGCCAGGAGCCGTTCGATGGAACGCTGGCAGCCGGGAATCATTCCATTCCCTGGAATGCCGCTTCCTTGCCGGATGGAGTGTATGAGTGTGTGCTCAGAGAGGGAGAAAGCGTCTTGCGCAATCCCATTGTGATCTCACATTAAGAGGCAAGAAAAATTATCGTACCACTTTCTTCTCTTGGCCTCGTGGCTGAATGGTGCGGATTCATCTAAATAATAATCCGCGAAGATGAATGCGCTATCCTGAAAATATTGACCGGCAGCATATCGGTCCTCGCCCTAAACGTGCTACTGCTTTTTGACGCCGGCCTCCTTGGTCGAACGCATCCACCAGAGCGAGGGATATTTCTTGCGCATTTCGCGCTCGAATTCACGGTCGAGAAAGACGATGGGAATGCTCCGTAAAACATAGTTCCGAAACCAGGAATCGAAGGGAGGCTTGGGAACTCGAATGGCGCGCGCGCGGTAGATCGAGTCGGTTGCCGTGTCCAGCATGACAATCGAATAGTCGTATTTGCTCTCGATGATATTGGGCCAGAGCTTGCGCGGACCGAGCTTCGAAAGAACTTGTCGAACAAGAGGCCGTTCCATCATTTCCGAATCGCGTCGCTTAAGACTAATCGTGTCGAGCGGATAGCTGAGAAAGAGTTCCGGATGCGGACGAAGCCGATGGAAAATCCTCAGAATGCTGTCGCGCGCCGCGCGATGAATAATCGTGTCCGAATAATAGTGCGCATAGAGCCGGGGATTGACGAGCGCGGGACGAACGTAGTACTCGAGAAAAAATGCGGAATCCCCGATTTCGGCAATGCAGGCAAGCGCCGCGGAATCGTGCGTGACGTGGGGTAGCCGCGCCGCCGTTTGCCGAATGGAAGAATCCGGTGGCACCTCGTGCCATTCTTGATTCAGGACTGCATACTCCATTTCGTTCGACACCAATTCCGCCGCCGCGCTCGTAAGCGTCGCCGTGGTGTCACCCATGCAGCGGTCGTGCGCAAGCTGCCAGCGAATCGCTTCCCGCGAAATGGTGTCCCGCTCGATCGCAATCGCGGGATGGATCGCGCGCGCATCCGCGGCTTGCGCTCGCCCAATCCACAGCACCGATGCAGCAAGGATGAACGTAGAATGATGAATGATGAATCGAGGGAAATTATGTACGGAACACTTGATCATTCAACTTTCACGATTCACCACTAGCCTTTAGTTCTTGGAAAAAAAGTACAGCACCACCGCCGGCGTGTATTCCTCACACGTCGAAAGGTAAGTGACATTGTATCCTCCGATGGCATAGATCTTCCCGTTGTCCGCCGCTGCCGCTGCAAGGTCCCTTCGCGCGGTGCGCATCGAGGCCTTCGCCGTCCATGTATCCGTGCTTGGGTCGTATTCCTCGCAGGCCGTTAGGTAATTAGTGGCATTGTACCCTCCGACAGCGTAGAGCTTCCCGTTGCCTGGCGCCGCTGCAGCGAGGTGCGCGCGTGCGGTGGGCATCAAGGCTTTTGTTGCCCATGTATTCGCGCTTGGGTCATATTCCTCGCACGTCGAAAAGTAACCGCCGTTGAGTCCTCCAATGGCATAGAGCTTCCCGTTGCCCGGAGCAGCGGCCGCGAGGTTCTCTCGCGCGGTGTTCATCGAGGCTTTCGCCCTCCACGTATTCGTGCTCGGATCGTACTCCTCACACGTCGAAAGGGTGTTGCCATTGTCTCCCCCGACAACATAGAGCTTCCCATTGCCCGGAGCCGCCGCCGCGAGGGCAGATCGCGCGGTATTCATCGAGGCCTTTGCGGTCCAGGTATTCGCGCTTGGGTCATATTCCTCGCACGTCGAAACGATGCTGCTGCCATCGTATCCCCCGACAGCATAGAGCTTCCCGTTGCCCGGAGCCGCCGCCGCGAGAGCGTCTCGCATGGTATTCATTGAGGCCTTCGCCGTCCACGCGTTCGAACTCGGATCGTACTCCTCACACGTCG
>DASYAJ010000157.1:0-3016 GCA_036501405.1 Kapaibacterium sp. (SeqCode) | reverse complement strand
GTTCGAAAGCTTCGCAGACACCTGGTCCGCTGCTTTCAATACGCGATCTAATTCTTTCTGCAACCGGTCGCGCTCTGTTGCAATTTCTTCTTCGGTTCGCTTTTCGATCTTTACGAATACTCGTGTTCGGGCGCGGATTTCGCTCGCATATTCACGCGAAGAATAATCCTGCGTTCCCAATTCGAGCGAGAGCTTGGAAGCATTCCCAAGCCGTTCGAGAATCGCGCGTGATGATTCGAGAATGTACAGAATGCGCTCGGAATTATCGCGAGCTTGAATTACAATCTCCGCTTGTTTCGATGGCGCGAGCTTCAGCGTGGATCGAACGAGCCGCATTGCTTCCACCGTATCTTGGAGCATACCAAATTCTTCTTCCGCCGCATCATCAATCTTCCCCTCGTCCGGCGTGATGTAATCGTCACGTCCAATCAGCACGTTTTCCGGTTCACCGGTCAGCGCGTGCCAGAGTTCCTCCGTAACGAACGGCATGATGGGATGCAACATTCGCAAAATTCCCTCTAGAATTGCGACGGCGAGCGGAGTCGAGTCCGGCTGGATTTTTACGATTTCGAGATACCAATCGCAGTAATCGCGCCAGATGAAATCGTAAAGAATTTTTGTGACATCGTTAATCTCGTAACGCGAAAACGAATCGCGCACATCGCGTGCGCAGCGGTTGGCACGAGAAAGAATCCATTTATCCGCGAGAGATTTAGATTCCCACTCCTTTTCAAGGAGGGGGTTGGGGGGTGGTCCTCCAAAGACCAAACCACCAGCATGATCGCTCATGCTTCCTGTCCCCGCCTTGGAAAGGCCGGGGTTCTTTAGGATACTCGCCATTAGTTCCGTGTCTTCGGACTCGAATTCCGTCTTCGGATGCGCGGCTTGATACTCATCGCGCTTCATCAGCACAAAGCGCGTCGCGTTCCAAAGCTTGTTCGCAAAGTTCCGGCCGAATTCGCATGATTCTTCCCCGAAGCGTATATCCTGACCGAGCGGCGCAAGATAAAGAATGGTGAAGCGTAAAGCGTCGGTCCCATATTTCGCTATCAAATCGAGCGGATCGGGAGAATTACCGAGCGATTTCGACATTTTCCTTCCCTGCAAATCCCGAATGATGTTGTGGAAATATACTTCCCGAAACGGAATGCGGTCTTTCAGTTCCACACGCGGCGAACCGTCCTTCAGCGGAATCGACGGCATGAATTCGATCCCTGCCATAATCATGCGCGCAACCCAGAAGAAGATAATTTCGAATCCGGTGACAAGCAGCGAGGTTGGATAAAATTCCACAAGATCGGGATTCGCATCCGGCCAGCCAAACGTCGCAAAGGGCCACAACCAAGAGGAGAACCAGGTATCGAGCACATCGGGATCTTGCACGAGCGGACCATTGTATCCCGCAGCCTTCGCTTTTTCACGCGCTTCGGTTTCGTTCCGGCCGACGAAAATCTCGCCCGTCTCCGCATACCACGCCGGGATTCGATGCCCCCACCAAAGCTGACGCGAGATGCACCAATCCCGAATGTTCGTCATCCAATGACGATAGGTATTGATCCATCGCTCTGGATAAAATTTTATCAGACCATCCTCTACCACTTGCAGCGCCGGTTCCGCAAGCGGCTTCATCGTCACGAACCACTGATCGGAAAGATATGGTTCGACCATCTCGCCGCCCCGCTCCGAATACCCGACCGAATGCGTATAGTTCTCGATCTTCTCGACCAGTCCAAGCAACTGCAATTCTTCTACGACGCGCTTGCGCGCATCGAATCGTTCCAGACCTTCGAAGCGTCCGCCGTTCTCGTTGATGACAGCGCGGGTATCCATTACATTGATTTGCGGCAAGTTGTGCCGCAAGCCAATTTCGAAATCGTTCGGATCGTGCGCGGGTGTAATCTTCACACAGCCGGTTCCGAATTCCTTTTCGACATAATCATCGGCGATGATGGGAATTTCTCTATTCATCAGCGGCAGCATGAGTGTGCGGCCAATGAAATGTTTATATCGCTCATCATTTGGATTCACCGCAACGGCCACATCGCCGAGCATTGTCTCTGGGCGCGTGGTTGCGATTGTCAAATATTCTGTTTCATTTCCTTTGGTTCCAATAATCGGATATTTGAAATAATAAAGCTTCCCTTCGGTCTCTTTGTGGATTACCTCTTCATCCGAAAGCGCCGACTGCGCCAGCGGCGACCAATTGATAATTCGCTTGCCGCGATAAATCAATCCTTTTTCATGCAAGCGCACGAAGCATTCGATGACCGCTTCATAATACGCCGGGTCCATCGTGAACCGCGTACGGCGCCAATCGGCAGAGCAGCCGAGCGCGCGCATCTGCTGAATAATAATTCCACCGTATTTGTCCTTCCATTCCCACACACGCTCCAGGAATTTTTCGCGTCCCAGATCGTGCCGCGTCAGTCCTTCGGCGCGCATTTCGCGCTCGATTTTCGTTTGCGTAGCAATGCCGGCATGATCGGTTCCCGGCATCCAGAGCGACTCGTGCCCGAGCATCCGATGATAACGAGTATAGACATCCTGAATCGTGAACGTGAAGGCATGGCCGACATGCAAAATACCGGTCACATTCGGCGGAGGAATGGCAATGACGAACGGCGGCTTATCGACCGCGCGCCGGCCCGTCGGATCCTGCGGATTTCGTTCCGGGCGATCGGCGTCGAAGAGATGGTTTTGTTCCCACGTTTCGTACCACCGTTTCTCGACGGCGCTGGGTGTATAGGCTTTGGCTAATGGCTCTGGCATAGAAGCAGAGTACAACGCCGCGGAGAGGGTGGCAGTGCCAAAGTTTTCAACACCTCAGAAAAAACATTAAGATTGTTACCAATACGGTAACATATTTGAATGGTACTGTGTTCACGATTCGGAATGCGAATGATCGCGAAACGAACATTGAAGCTTTTTTGGCAGAAGCACCCGTTAGCCGAGCAGCCATTGAAGTCGTGGTTCGATGAAGCCACAAAAGCATCGTGGAAAAATCCGCAAGAATTGA
>DASYAJ010000156.1:0-2566 GCA_036501405.1 Kapaibacterium sp. (SeqCode) | reverse complement strand
CGCTCGTCGATCAGATGCTGCGGCAATCGGGGACGTTCCGCACGAACGAACACCTGACCGACCGCGTCATGGATTCGAACGATCTTGAACGCGAGAAAGGCATTACGATCATGGCGAAAAATACTTCGGTCCACTGGGGTGGCAAGAAGATCAATATCGTCGATACGCCCGGCCACGCAGATTTCGGTGGGGAAGTCGAGCGGATTTTGAAGATGGTCGATGGCGTGCTGCTGCTTGTCGATGCGGCGGAAGGCTGTTTGCCTCAGACAAAGTTCGTGCTGAAGAAAAGTTTGGAACTTCATCTGAAGCCGATTGTCGTCATCAACAAGATCGATCGGAAAGACGCGCGGCCGCAGGAAGTGTTGGATGAAGTATTCGAGCTGTTCATGTCGCTCGGCGCGACGTACGATCAGCTTGAGTTCCCAATCGTCTATGCGGTTGGCAAAGCCGGTTTGGCGGGGCTGACGTTGAAAGACGAGATGACGGATTTGGCGCCGATGTTCCGCATGATTCTGGACTGCGTTCCGCCACCTCCGGGCGAGACGGAAGGACCATTCCAGATGCTCGTGGCGAACGTCGATTGGTCGGATTATCTTGGCCGGCTCGCCGTGGGAAGAATTTTTCGCGGCAAGGTCCGCGAGGGGGAATGGATCACGCGCATCAAGCACGATGGAGCAATCGAGAAGGCGAAGATTTCGAAGCTCTATACTTTCGAAGGTCTGAAACGGACCGAAACGCCGGAAGCGGCGGCGGGAGAAATTGTCCAGCTTGCCGGATTGGAAGATGTTCGTATCGGGGAGACCATCACCGATCCGGAACATCCGTTCCCGCTGCCAATCATCAATGTCGATGAGCCGACGATCGCGATGAACTTCGTTGTGAACGATTCCCCGCTTGCAGGCCGTGAAGGAAAGTTCGTCACCAGTCGCCATCTTCGCGAGCGATTGATGCGGGAACTGCGCAAGAATATTTCAATTCATGTCGAAGATGTTTCGCCGGATACGTTCAAGGTCGCGGCGCGCGGAGAGTTGCAGCTTGCGATCCTCATCGAGACGATGCGGCGCGAAGGCTACGAGTTTGCCGTCTCGAAGCCGGAAGTGATTTTGCAGGAAGTCGATGGCGATACGATGGAACCGATCGAGCAGGTCGTGATCGATGTGCCGGAAGAATATGTCGGCTCGGTCATCGAAGCGCTTGGAATTCGGAAAGGCCAGATGATCAACATGAGTACGCTCAATGGTCAGGCACACATGGAATACCACATGCCGAGCCGAGGCATGATCGGGTTCCGAGGAGAGTTCCTGACGATGACGCGGGGAAATGGGCTGCTGAACCAGCTCTTTTACGATTATGAATCGTACAAGGGACCGATTCCTGGCAGAACTCGCGGCGCGCTTGTGTCGCTCGAAGATGGCGATGCGACGCCCTACGCGATGGAAGGATTGCAGGAGCGATCGGTCTTTTTCATTCCGCCGGGGACGAGAGTTTATTCGGGAATGATCGTTGGAGAAAATTCCCGCGAAGAAGATATGATTGTCAATGTGACGAAGAAGAAGCATTTGACGAACATGCGCGCATCGGGGTCGGACGGCGCGGTGCAGCTCGATACGCCTCGGATGATGTCGCTCGAACAGCAGATCGAATGGCTTTCGGACGATGAGTTCCTCGAAGTGACACCGGAATCGACGCGGTTCCGAAAGAAGATTTTGGATGCGACCGATCGTCACCGCACGAAGAAACGGGCGGAACAAATGGCCGGGGTATAGCTCGGAAACTAAATGGGTAATCTATCCGCTTGGTAGTGAGAATGAGCACACAGCAAATAACCGAACGTATTGAACGCCTTAAACCAATTAACCGGCGATTGGCGGAAGATTTTATCGAGTTTTTGAGTGATCGCGAACGCAAGAACGTCGATCCTCCAACGTTTACCTGGGAGGGGGGACTCGAAGAATTAAAAGACGAGTACACCTCCGTCGAGTTACAGAAAAAGGCTTTGGAATGGATGTGAAATATCTTGTCGATACAAATATTTTCCTTGAAATTATTCTGAAGCAAGTACGTTCGGCTGTTTCAAAGCAATTTATCCTCGATCATTTACAAGAAATCGCTATTTCGGATTTTTCTTTGCATTCCATTGGAGTCATCCTTTATCGCAGGAAAAAACTTGATCTCTATGCCGACTTCATTCGTGATCTCGGAGAGAAACTGCAACTGGTGGTCCTTCCGGTGAACGTGCTTGAAAACATGCACGCCGTGATTACTGAAAGCGGCCTTGACTTCGATGATGCTTATCAACTAATGGCCGCTCAAACCTTCCGTCTGGAAATTGTGACGTTCGACCGCGACTTTCGCCGCGTGGTAAGTGGTGTTTCTGTTCATATACTTTAAAGCACTATAGCGCAGGAACAGGGATATGAATAAATCATCTTTCAAGCAATCATTCGCTGAATAGCACTTTCCATGAAGATCGCAGTCATTGGCGGCGGACCGGCCGGACTTTACTTTTCGATCCTCGTCAAGAAGTGGCGATCGGAAATTGAAGTCGATCTTTACGAGCGCAACG
>DASYAJ010000155.1:0-4887 GCA_036501405.1 Kapaibacterium sp. (SeqCode) | reverse complement strand
TTTGGAGCGATGCTTACCGAAGTGATGGTTGAACTGTGGATGCTAATATGGAATATGCATGGCTATGTGCTCAATTGGGATGCGTGGCTAAGTTTATCGGACGCGGCGATCCTATTTATCTATCTTGGAATTGCATTGAACCGGGTGTATGGGCGGGCACGGTGGCTGAACTGGATCCGGGCAGGAGCACTGACCTATTCGTTGCTCTACATTCTTTGGCTTTACCGATTCGTCCTGTTTTTCACAACGATGGCAGTCCTGAAAATATAGTTTGAATAGTTTTCAGACTGAACTTGGCCCAAAAATTGTGAAGCGACGAACCACTTTATGGCGGATGGCTTGCCCGAGGAGGTACGACAATTTTTACGGCGTTACGTCAGCTCGATCGATCAACTGGAGATTTTGCTTCGGCTCTATGCTCTGGCCCCGGAAGGGGAAACGAGCGAGCAAATGGCGAAAGCGCTCTATCTTGCTCCGCAGGCCGTACATTCGCGCCTGGAGGGATTTGTCGACAAGGGCATTCTCGTCCGAACAGCGGATACCGAATCAAAAAAGTATTTCATTTCGAAATCGAGCGATGTCGTGAGACCGATCGAGGAGCTTGCCCGACTTTATCGGGAGCGTCGCGTTTCGGTGATCAATGAAATATTTTCGAACCCGATCGACGCCATTCAAACCTTTGCAGACGCATTCATCCTTGGAAAGAAAAAAGATTAAGCGGAAAAAGATTAAATGATGGCCAATATCGTTTATATTCTCTGCGCTCTTGCGAGCATCGTCTGTGCGGTGCTTCTCATACGCAGTTACCGCACATCGAGAGTGCGGATGTTGCTTTGGAGTGGGCTCTGTTTTTCGTTTCTTGCGCTCAATAATATCTTGCTCGTCGTCGATCTTATTATTTTACCGAGTGTGGACCTTTCCACGGTTCGATTAATACCCGAATTTATTGCCGTCGTGCTTCTTCTGTATGGATTTATTTTAGATCGAGGCCACCATGGATAGTATGTCGATGCTCATCGGAATGATTGTCATGGGCTATATCGCAGGCTCGTTTTTCTTCCTGCGGTTCTGGCGCGAAAGCCGCGACAGGCTGTTCCTGATCTTTGCGATTGCTTTTGCGGTGCTGGCGTTGCAGCAAATCGTCTCCGTATGGACGAATGAACTGCTGGAAGATCCCGTGCGACCAGAACTTTATTTGCTCCGAGTCCTGGCATTCTTACTCATTACGGTCGCCATTGTAGATAAAAATCTGAAAGCACGGCAATAACGGGCAGCCCTTACCGGATAAACCGGAACTCCGTTCGGCGGTTGCGCTGGCGGCCTTCGTCGGTTTCGTTCGTCGCTTTCGGACGAGTCGCGCCGAAGCCTTTTGGAACCAATCGCTTCGATTTAATTCCACGCTCGACAAGATAAGCCTTCACAGCTTCGGCGCGCGCCAGCGAGAGCCGTTCATTATATCGCAATGTTCCGACGGAATCGGTGTGGCCATCGATCTCGATTTTTAGCTGCGGATATTTCTTCAGCAGATCGACCCAATAATTCAGCTCCGAATGCGATTCGGGGCGAAGAGTGGCTTTATCGAAATCGAAGAATACATTGTGCAGCTCGATGCCGGTCGTATCGGGATGGTTCCGTGCCCAATCGCCGGAGGTATCGCGGCCTGGATGGAGTCGTGCCCAATCGCCGGTGGTATCGCGACCTGGATGCAGACGAGCCCAATCGCCAATTGTGTCTCGCAGCGGATGTAAGCGTGCCCAATTACCGGTGGTGTCGATAGGCGGATATTTTTTGCGGCCGTGATGGATCTGGCCCTTCCGATGCGGATGCTTTCGTTCCCATTCTCCCGTCGTATCCGGACCCTTGTGGTGATTCCGTTCCCAATCTCCGTTCGTATCGGGACCGGATGCGATATTCGAGGGATGGTTCCGTGCCCAATCGCCATCGGTATCAACAGAAGCAATCATTCCAGGAATCGGCGTGAGCGGCAGATCGTGCGTAATTTCTTTGTAGGAAATCGTATCGGGAACGGTATAATGATCGGAATAGGGCGCGTAACCATTTTGCGTTGCCGTGATACCATAGGACTTTCCGGTTCCCAGCGTGATATAGAACTTTCCCGTCACTTTATTGGCATGATAGACTGCGACGCGTTGGCCCGTTTGGAGATCGTTCACATCCACTTCAGCGCCGACAGGCAAACCTGTGGAATTGTCATAGACTTTACCGGCTACGAGCGTCACGGGACCCGGACGAAATTCGAGCGGGAGCTTTGCCTCGAAAAGATTCAGCGGGCCGCGAGCATTATCGCGCTGCGTCGAGTAGATAATCTTATCGCCACTGGCAGGGATGGTCAGGAACACATCGTCGCCATACGCATTGATTGGCCGGCCAAGATTGACGGGCACGCTCCAAGTGCCATCATTAAGATGACGGGACATGAAGAGGTCGTGGTTCCCAAAACCTGGATGTCCATTCGAAGAAAAATAGAGCGATTTTCCATCGGCGGAAATGAAGGGCGAGCGTTCGTTGAATTTCGTATTGATCGGTTCGCCGAGATTTTTTGGCACCGTCCACGAACCATCCGTATTCTTATACGAAACGTATAAATCTTCAGAAGCATTGATGGAACCCATTCGCGTGCTCGAAAAATACATCGTCGAGCCATCGGCGGTGACGCTCGGATTCGCATCCCATTGTTGCGAATTGAGCGGATGACCCAGCGGCAGCGGGCGCGTCCAAACATCGCCGACGAGATGCGATTCGTAAATATCGCAATCGCCCATGCCATCGGGCCGGCGGCAGAGGCTCAAGTACATCGTCTGCCCATCGGCGGTGACAAAGGCGGTGCCTTCATCGTCCTTGGAGTTCAGCGGAGCAGGCAGAGGCAGGACTTTCGTCCAATGCCCGAGCGTATCGCGATGCGTTTCGAACAAGTCCTCGCCGTAACTTTTTGTTTCGATCTCTTCCTTAATATTGGTTCCGGGCCGCGTAGAAGTAAAATAGAGCGTGCTTCCATCGGCAGTTTCGGTGGGACCGAAATCGTCGTACGTACTATTAATATCGTTAAGTTTCACCGGCGGGTCGGTATTGTAGGGTTTCGCAAATTCGACGATACAACCGAGATCGAATTTGATCCACCAATCGGCATCGACCATCGCCATGCTATCGGCATGATTGATGGGGTCCATCTTTCCGATGAATTGCCGGAGCGACCAAACCGCGCTATCGAACTTCGAGACGATGCGGAACGAAAGCCCGAGGTTGTAATAGGCATAGACATCGAAGGTCGAGTCCATATTGATCGTCCGTTCGTAGGCTTCGATGGCTCTCGGATAATTTTTCAGTTCCTGGTACATCCCGCCGATGCGCTCTACGGGATAAGGATAAGTAGGATCGAGCTTGGCAGCCGTATCGTATTCGAAGAGGGCATATTGATACTCCTTTTCTTGCTCGAACTCGAATCCGGCACGGGCGTGCTTGAGCGACGCGGCATGATCGACATGCTGCGCATGAACAGGCTGCGTGAGAAGAAAGGCAACTATTGCGCAAAGCGCAGCAACGGTGCGCTTTGCGCTGAGGAATAACCGAATCCGCATGAATATAACCGTAACCGCAAAGTGATCTTAATCGCTCCGAATGGGAGGCTCATTCGAAGCGGAAAGCGGTGAATTTTTAGTTACGGTTGCGCGCGCGGGATGTTGCAAGGGAGAAATTTATGACCTAAAAACGATGCTCCAAGAGAAGACCATCTGTGTAGAATAGTCCTAAGCTGTCCGCAGCTTGTTGGGTTCCCAGGTTATTATAGATTTTCGATTAGTCGGTCGTAATCGGAATGGGAACCAATCCAGAACCAAGTAATCGTATCGCCTTCTTTGACAGCAACGGCTCGCCAGTGAAGTCCTATTCGAACAGAATAGATCGGCCGCTTCGAATGGATTCGTTTGAAATCGAGCGACTCATGATACGGATTTTCCTTCCAAAGCGTATAAGCCCGCTCCGCTTGGTCTTGAATCTGGTGAGGAAGCGTATGGAAAGCCTTCCAAAATCGCCGGGATGCAAAAGAAGTCACAGACAACAATAGGAGTTACACGAATTTTAAGGGGGTCGCCAAGCCCTGACGCAATTCGGCCAGAGCCTCGTCGGCCAATTGTTCGAGTTGAGACTGCGATTTGGCAAATGCCCGATCCCACTGGCGCTCCACGATCATCTCTTCGAGAATAAGTGCGGCCAGTGCATTCTGATCCCGTTCCGGAAGTTTTTGTGCTTCGCCAACGGCTCGTTCCAGTAGTTGAGTCATAAAAAGTTAACGGCGAAACCTCTGTAAAAAGTTCGTCTGCCATCATCGCGCAACTGCCACCGGCAGCGTTTGTACGGTGCCATTTATTCGAACGAGGCATTCGTATATTCCATCGGGCCAGCCGGTGGGTTCCCAAGTCAAGGAATGATTCCCTGCGCCCACTTCGCCGGAAAAGAGATGCGCGACTTCCGCACCAAGGAGATTGACGATGGAGACATCGGCATAGCCGCTCGCCTCCGGCGTGAAGGAGATGGTTCACGAAGAGTCGCTTCATTTTTATCGTATTTTTGTATTTATGAAAAAAGAAAGTTGGGAGGCATACGCTGGCGCAAAGGGTTTTTGGGGCTTTGGAAGCCCCTTTGAGAAGACTTCGCTTGTTTTCATCGGTCGCGAATTCGGTGGAAGCGATTTAAAAAGACGGATTGAGATTTCTGGCGATCATGATTTTGTTGACGCGCAAGAATATCATTCTAAATTGTATGATAAAAATCAAAAAAAAGATTGGATTAAGCAAGGAAGTCTCCGAGTTCCGACCTATAGCCGTTTAATTGCGGCAATAACTGGCCTTGACAATAACTTACGGCGGTGCT
>DASYAJ010000154.1:0-6046 GCA_036501405.1 Kapaibacterium sp. (SeqCode) | reverse complement strand
GTTACGGTAACCGAATCCGGCGTGAAATCATGAAATTGATAGTTCCCGGAGTACGATCCGGCAATAGAGACCGATTGAACGGTCACGGGTGTGCCACAATTTACGTAGTGGAACATCACGGTTCGGTCTATAAGGCTGGTGCAAGAGAGTGTATCTTTTGCAAATAATGTATCCGGGGTGGCATAGAAGGGTTCCGATCCGGCATTGGTGCCTTCCAGATAGATCGTATCCACTGTTCCATCATCGAAAACGATGGGCAGCTTAGCGTGAATGGTGCCGATTCGGGTCGGATGAAAGACTACATAGACAGAATCGAAATTTGCACCGTATTGAGTTCCATAATCGGAGAAGTCCGTTGCATTGGCCGAGACGATATTCGGACTACAATCCGTGAGGCGAAAACCCGTGGTTTGCCAGATATATTTTTGGCAGGATAGCGTATCATGGGAGAATAGTGTATCGTTTATTATCGCTGCGTGATCATCGATTGGTGGCAGTGAATCCCCACCACTATTGTCCGTTCGCCAAAAATTTCCAAGAGAATCGAGAGCTACGATTAGATTATCATCAATTGCGAATATGCATCGACCATCAGGCTTATTGGAAGGCCCGCCGATATTTTTCCACGATGATCCATGGTCCGACGATCGAAGAATACCATTGGCAACTGTAGCGGCATATTGCGCATGTTTCGACGATGTGAAGGATCCGGAAAGATACGGAATCGGGTGTGAGAACGAAATATTCCAATACTGTCCGGCATTGGTCGTCACGTAAATGTCGGCGTTGGGGTCCGTACTTGGATCGGTCCGTTGGGTATAATAATCTTCCTGGACAGCATAGAGGGTGGAACTATTGCAAGAATCGAGGCCAAGCGAATAGGTGTCGCTACCAATCGCGGAAAAGTTTTGATACCATGTGGTGCTATTGTATCCTTTTATCGTCAGAGAGATCGGGAAATAGGATGCAGCGTTTGCAGCGGTAAAGAGAAATATCGATCCACGTTTCGTTACGGCAAGATCATTCCCGTCCGATGCACCGGGGAACAGATCGTCACTCCACCCATAATACAACCAGGATGCTCCGCAGTCCAGGGAATACGGTATTCCAATCAAACCGGGCGCATCCACCAGAAGCGCTCCAGTGCGAGGATTGAAATAGACTCGAATGATCGGCACGTCAAAGGCAGGACTGGATATCCATGTTCTACCGCCATCACGCGTTATAAAGACGGTGGAGTCCGAAGCAACCGCGCCGGTATCGCGATTTAGGAACGAAATATCGACAACCGCGTGGTCTCCAAAATTAGTCTGGAACCAATGCTTGCCGGTATCCGGGCTAAATACTACTTCATTGTAGCCGGCCCATAACTTCCCATCTCTATAGGTAATGGCTCCGCCGCATTCGAGTGGTCCTAACCAGGTTTGTATCCTCGGATAAAACGAAGAGGTTACGAATGGGACCTTTTGCCACTGCGCATTCGCACTGATCGCAGAGCACACAAGAAGAGCGATCAGTATGGAAAGAATCAATTTCATGGGACTTTCGCGAATTAAGCTATCCCAAATAACTCTGCAGCGGTTTCGTGCGCGGTGTGTGGCGCAGACGGCGAATCGCTTTTTCCTTAATTTGCCGAACCCGTTCGCGGGTCAGCGCAAATTTATCGCCGATTTCCTCCAGCGTTAGCGGGTGGAATCCATTGAGGCCAAAATACAACTCGATCACTTCACGCTCGCGGGTCGTGAGCGCGGTGAGGGCGCGGGTGACTTCGAGCTTCAGGGAATCGCTCATCAGCACCGAATCGGGTGGGGACTGCTGGATGTCCTGTAAAATATCGAGCAACCGGTTTTCTTCGCCGACCGCAAACGGCTGATCGACCGAAAGATGGCGCCCCGAAATGCGCATGGTCTCGGCAATTTCACCGGCCGACATTTCGAGCTTTTCGGCAAGCTCGTTCGCGGTCGGTTCGCGCTCGAACTCCTGTTCGAGCTGCGAGAACTTTCTCGAAATCTTATTCAGCGCGCCGACCCGGTTCAGCGGCAAGCGCACGATACGCGATTGCTCTGCTAATGCCTGCAAAATCGACTGACGAATCCACCAGACAGCATACGAAATAAACTTGAACCCGCGTGTCTCGTCGAAACGGCGCGCAGCTTTGATAAGGCCCAGGTTGCCTTCGTTAATCAGATCGCCGAGCGAAAGCCCCTGATTTTGGTATTGCTTGGCCACCGAAACGACGAACCGCAAATTCGCCTTGACCAAAATTTCGAGCGCGCGCTGCGAATCGGAAGCGTTTTCTTTGATCTTTCGCGCAAGATCGATTTCCATCTCGCTATTCAGCAGATCGACTCGGCCAATCTCCTGAAGGTACATGTCCAGCGATTGCGATTCGCGGTTCGTGTATTGTTTTGATATGCGCATGGTGAATCAGCTATGATTGAATCAGCTATGATGAATGAGGGGTGAATTCGGAACGACAGGGATAGACAGGCCCTCGATCGGTCTGCGAATGACGATGGAGGAAGATGCGGAATCGGCGGTGTGCCGGCTGGCGCGGGGTCTCGGTATCAACGGATAGATAATCGTCAGTGTGATACGGTTCTCTGAAATGACCGAAACCGTGCGACCTGAATTGCTTCGATTCGAAAAAAGCTTCGATTCTGAAGTGTTTCAGCCAATTTCGGTGGCCCCGGAACCGCTTTCGCTCATGCGTTTGCAAGTGCGTTTAACGGTGCAGTTCCGACAGGCGCTTTCGTGAACGAGCCTTAATTTTCGTTCGTTCCGCGCAAATTTGGATTTTCGCAAAAAATTTCGTATATTGCGGTATTATTACATCCTTTGAATTCTCCTTTCAGCCGAGGTAATCGGAACGAAAGCCATTGCGAAGAAGTACCATTGACATTAATGATCTAACCATACTGTCCGCGCGAGTATGATGTAAGAGTGAGTTGCTCTACCAACTGAAGCTAAGGAAGCGACCACTTTGCTCCAGTTCCTAAAATTTTATTGGGCGATGACGATCGGGAAACCGGTATGCGGTCCGGCGATCACTTCGACCTCGATGTGGTAAAGATCGTGAATGATTTCCGGCCGAATTACCTGATGAACTGTTCCTTGTGATAGAACTCGTCCCGATTCGAGAGCGAGAATAAAACCTGCGTATTGGGCTGCGAGATTAATATCGTGAATGACCGCGACCACAACCATTCCTTCGGATGCCAGTTCTTGCGCGATATGCAAGAATTGATGCTGATGCCGCAAATCCAGAAAGGTGGTCGGTTCGTCGAGCAAGAGATACCTCTTTCGATTGGATGCTCCGGCAATCTGCGCAAGAATACGAGCGAACTGCACGATCTGCTGCTCTCCACCAGAAAGTGTAAGATAATTTCTGGCTGCAAGCTCCAAGGCGCCCATGCGCTCGAGCGCGGCTTCACAAATCTCGTAATCTTCGTTCGAGGGTTTGAGAAGGAAATGGGGATAACGCCCCATCATCACGATCTCCGAGACCGTGAGCGGGAATGTTAATTCGGTACGCTGGGAAAGCACGGCCCGCATACGCGCTCGATCCCGATGCGATATTCGTTGGAGCGGCTCGCTGTCGTAATGTACAGTGCCTTCGGTCGCAACATATTCCCCACTAAGCACGCGCAACAGGGTCGATTTTCCGGAACCATTCGGACCGACAATGACGGAAAGCACTCCCCCTTCGAATTGCGCCGAAATGCCACGAAGAATTTCTTTGTCACCAATCCGATATCGAATGTCCGTTGCCTCAAGCATAAAACCCTCCCACAGGATCGATACTTCGATGCCGAATGAGTATCCATAAAAAGACTGGCGCGCCAACAAATGACGTAATGACACCGACCGGAAGTTCGCCAGGCGCAATAATGATGCGAGAAAGCGCGTCGGCCAGCACAAGCAGCGTCGCGCCAAGCAAGGACGAGCCGATGAGAAGATAGCGTGTGTCGGAGCCGCGAATAATCCGAAGGATATGTGGAACAATGAGGCCAACGAATGCGATCACACCGACCATCGAAGTCGCCGTGGCGACCATGACCGTATTTAAAATAAGAATATTGCGCTGAAGCTGTTTAGGATTCATTCCCAAATGCCCCGCTTCGGCTTCACCAAGTAAAAGAGCGTTCAGTCCTTTACTGTTGCGAACGGCAAGCAGAGTGCCCAATATGGTGGTGACCGAAACCAGTTTGACCGCATTCCAATCGACGCCGCCAAAGCCGCCGAGCATCCAAAACGTAATCGAGCGGGCCTGCGGATCGTGTGCAATGTAGGAAAGAAATCCCGTGCTGCTGCCAAAGAGTCCGTTAATCGCAATTCCGGCAAGGAGCATGGTCGCAACTGTAACTTTTCCGCTGAATGTCGAGACGCGATAGACGATAATTGTGGCCAGGAACCCTCCGAGAAAAGCGAAGATCGGAAGCATGAACGGTCCAACAATCGAACCTGAAAGCCATGTAAGCTGATGTCCCAGCACAAAAACGAATGCCGCTCCGAAGGCCGCGCCGGCGGATGTTCCCACCAATCCTGGCTCGACAATCGGGTTCCGAAAGAGCGCCTGCATCAGCGCGCCCGAAACCGAAAGTGCCGCGCCAACGAGTGCCGAAAGCAGAACTCGTGGCAGGCGAATTTGTAAAAACACCGCTTCTTCGAGCACGGGATGGGCCGCGCTCGAAATACCGAAGGCATGGAGAAAATAAATTCCTATTTGAGAAACAGGAATGGAAACTGCGCCGACACTCAGCGCAAAAAAGAGCGCAGCAACAAGCAATACGGCGAGCGCGGCATAAAGAATTCCGAACGATTGACGAACGATTGGCACTGCTTCAGAACGCACACATCACCGCGAAGGGTTTTCGTTCGGATAAAGAAGTTTCTCAAATTCCATCACGTTATCGCCCGTGCGCGGACCGAAATAAACGATGTCATGCTCGGCAATACGATAAATTCGATTATTCTGCGCGGCGGGAGTAAGTCCAACGCCGGGAAGCTTTTTCACTCCTTCGATGCCGCCGGCGTGATCGAAACCATAATCGGTCACGAGAATAATGTCGGGTTGCGCTTCGGCGATGAGCTCCGGACTGAGCTGCGCCATACCGCGTCCCGGATCGATGGGATTGATTCCACCGGCCCACTCTATCATCTTGCTCGCGAGATTCTTTTTGGTTATAACCAGGTAACTCATTCCCACCATGCCAAAATGAATGATAACCACTTTGGGATGCGTCTCATGCTTGATCGAACGCGCGAGCGCCATCGTCGAATCGAGATAGTGGCAAAGCGAATCGGCGCGATGTTCGACGCCAAAGGATTTACCGAGATCGCGCATGACTTGCTTTGCCTGATCGATGTTTTGTGCTTCCGGAAAATACTCGACCGGGATTCCCGCGCTTCGTACCTGGTCGAGAACGGCTTTTGGCGCATTGTTGCTATCGTGAATGACGATCGTCGGGTGGAGAGAAATAATACCCTCCGCAGAAAGCAGCCGGTGGTAACCTACTTTCGGCAGCTTGGCGGTTTGCTCGGGCGGATAATTACTCGTGAGATCCGTTCCCACGACCTTATCTCCCATGCCAAGCGCGAAAATCATTTCGGTGAGTTGCTTCGAGACACAGACGATCCGTATACCGGTATCGGCCTTCATCTGCTCTGCCAATGTTGCAGGCGGTGCATTGGATTTCCCGCAGGAACTTAAGATAATCGCACTAATCGAAAGCGCGAGCCATACTCGCGCTTTCGAAATTCTAAATTGTTTCATCGTATTAAAATAGCCATTTGACGGTTGCTCCGCCATAGAACGTCGTGGCATAGCCCGGTATGTAGAGCGCATCCATTTGCTGAGCCGCAGTCGCACCCGGCACGCCGTGGCCTTCCAAGTCAACGTATGGCATGGGATTGAGAATCGCCTCCGAATAATACAATTCGTTCGTGATGTTATTCGCTCCCACATAAATATTCACGGAAAAGACATCGGCAATAATGGTCTTATACCCGATCTTCGCATTGAGTAAATAGTAGGCTGGCGCAT
>DASYAJ010000153.1:0-4083 GCA_036501405.1 Kapaibacterium sp. (SeqCode) | reverse complement strand
CGATGGGGTTCCCGATGGACAGGATGCGTGTCCGCTCGAACCGGGACCGGCAGCGAATCATGGCTGTCCGGAAGTTCCCTATCAGGTGGGTCAGCGTCTCGATCTGCCCCGCATCGAATTCGAAACGGGCAAGTGGGATATCCTTCCGCAGTCCTTCACGCCGCTCAACGAATTATTCGGATTGATGCAAAAATATCAGGGAACGAAGATTTCGATTCAGGGCCATACCGACAATACCGGCGATTCGACCGCCAACGAACGCCTTTCGCTCAATCGCGCCAACGCCGTGCGCGATTGGCTCGTGCAGCATGGCATTTCGAGCATACGGCTGGAAACACGCGGCTATGGACAATCGCGGCCCATCACGACAAACACAACCGACCAAGGACGCGAGACGAACCGACGCATCGAGTTCATCATCATTGAAAACAAGGAGGAGAAGTAATCGGCGGCTAATGGTTCACGACCATGTAGTTGATGCCCGTGATCGAACCGCCTTCTCCGGTTCCCATGTTGACCGAGGAACTCAGCGTAAAGGTTCCGGAGCCCTGCGCCGTAATGGCAAGCTGGCCGACCGATGTATTCAAGGCAAATGGCATAATGACGATCGTACTCATGGAACTGATCAGGGAATTATAAATTTGAAGCGACGTTGTTGTCGTGGTGGGAACGGAAACTTCATCGGCCCAGTAGGTTTCCGGTGAGCCAGAGTTCAGCCCGGAGCCATCGACAAGATTGGTCGGATTATTGGCTGCAAGTCCTCCTTTAATCATCAGAGCCGCATTGCCATTGGCTTCGGAATCGCTTACTGTGATAGCAGGAACGCCCTTCAGCGTGCTTTGGATGATTAAGTTCGGTGCAAGAAGGTTGCTCGTAATTCCATTTTGCGGGACGCTGACCTGAACATTTCCCGTGCCGGAAACGGCGATGCCAGGACCCGCAGTGATACTCGTAATCGGTGCTGCATTCGGCGCGCTGATCGTAATGGTGTTCGTTCCCGGAGTAATCGTAATGCCGCTGCCGGCTAAGAGAGAGAAGTGCCCACTGGCATCTGGATTAATGCTGTTGATCGAAGTGATGCCGACGCTTTGGAGCAAGCTATTGGGAATGTTATTCGGCAGAAATCCTGGATCGAGTTTCACTGTGCCCGTATAACCAGTTCCCACGGGTATAGGAAATAAATCCCCCGCCACCGGAACCGGAGAAGCAGAAATTCCTCCCACCATTTCTGAATTGATGGCATACGGGGCAGACCAAATCGGTATAGGACCTAAAGTAATGGTGCCGTTGACCACAACGGTCATCGTGATCTGACCGTTAAAACTAAAAGCTGATGGAATCAAAGGAGTCCCAATAACGATGTCGAATATTCCATCGTGGACTGTGATGGCAGCGAGATTTTCCACGAATGTCACTCCCGTTGGATCAGTTAGTGTGATACTAAAACTATAAGTTCCATCGGGTACAGGGTTTCCATTCTCGGCGAGAAAACCCTGATAGGTGAACGCACGCGGAGGCTGGGCATAAAGATTAAGCGCAGTCGTAACGCCAAGGATTAGGCCAAGAGCCACCGTTGTAAACCATTTCCGAAGAGATTTCATACTACCTCCATAATTAAATTAAGGAACGATATTATTAAGCAGGAATCCAGAACTTTCGTTCACTTTTTTTCCGGCTTTCCATCGTCGTATGTGATACCAATGTGGCTTTTCACCACGGGTGTACCGGGAATGATTCGATCGTCGGAGTACCAGTCCTCGCCATGGCCTAAGTCGATAAGGATTCCCATCGAGTTTGCATGGCGCGGTTCGATGTAGTTCCCGCCGCCTTGCGAATTGGTCGTATCGGACATTTTGCAGTAGTAGCGATCGTCGCCATGACTATCGAGCAGATAACCGAAGGAAACGAAAAATCCGCAGCCTTGCGAAGCGCCACTAGAACG
This sequence comes from Kapaibacterium sp. (SeqCode), assembly GCA_036501405.1. GTDB lineage: Bacteria > Bacteroidota > Ignavibacteria > Palsa-1295 > Palsa-1295 > PALSA-1295. Next base: position 2,141 of record DASYAJ010000153.1, on the reverse strand, counting down.
ATAGGTATCGTTCCCGGCCCAATCTTCGAGGCATCCGCCGGACCAATCGTGAGCATTACCTTGATCGAGCCAGGCATAGCCATCGTAGCTGTCGTCGCCGGAATCGTCCAGCAGCGCGCCAAAGGAGAGATGAATGCCGCTGCCTTGCGAATATTGCCCAGCGCTGTAGCGGTCCGCTCCCTGCCAATCGTGAAGGATTCCCAATCCATACCAGTAACTGCCGCCCTGGCTAAAGTAATCGGCGTCATAGACATCATCGCCTTGTTTGTCGCTCAGGATTCCGATACCGCCATCGGTTCCCACTCCGGTACTCCAGGGCCGCATTCCATATCCAAAGCCTTGCGACATACTGATATGCGCGCGATTCGGCCAGCGATCGTCGGAATATTTCCATCCAGCGCGATAAGAATCATTCCCGGCGCGATCCAACAGCATACCGAATCCGTAAGTATAGCCAAACCCCTGCGCATAAACGTCTGCGGTGTACTGATCGGAACCGGACTGATCATAAAGCAGCCCGATGCCGAGCATGGCCGCGCCTTGCGCGCACCAGTGAGCAGCATAAATATCATTCCCGCCATAATCGACGAGCATCCCAACACCGAGGCATCCCGCGCCCTGGGTCCAGCGGTCGCCACGATACACATCGTTCCCGCTCTGGTCCACAAGCAAATCGACACATCCCATACCCGACGCAATGTAACCCTTGTAAAGATCATTGCCACCCAGATCGGCGACAATGCGGAACGTTCCCGGCTTGCAAGGCGGCAGATCGTACACGTCATCGCCACCCAGGTCGATGATCAGCGCGAAATCGCCATAGTAGCGGTTCGGTCCGCCGCCGCCGATGACACACTTTCCTTCCGGAGTATCCCATTCCATGAGTACGGAACCATCGACGCCGGGAATGTTTAGCGGCTCAGGCGGAATGCCTTTGGCTTTCAAAAGATGAAGCTGCTCATGAGCAAATCCCTGGAGCCAATTGGTGTCTGCGAGCGCGGCAATCATCCGCGCGGCCTTGCATAAATCGGAAAAGTTCACTTTGTTGGCATCTCCAAGCAGCGATTGAAGCATCGCTTCTGCTTTATCGCGTGTCTGAAGTTGAAGCGCAGGATCTTTTATGGAATCGACGGGGTCTTCCCAGTTCGTGTCGGTGTTCAAGAGTTCGGAAAGCCCCCAGGAGAGCGAAGCGAGGTTGGAATGCACGGGAGCATAGGCTTTATCGAGGTAGGACTGGGCCGCATCGAAATACTTCGTCAAATCTTCCTTCGATTCCGGCTGTCCCGGTTCGGAACCGTTCCTGGATGTGCAACCGAGTTGCTCCGCAGCTGCGCCCACAGCGCCGGCAATACCTGGCGCAGCATCGAGCGAATCCCACACACTTTGATCGATCAGCCGCGAAAGCGCGCCCACCCGCGTCGGATGATGATCGAGATAAGTTACAGCGTTCAGTCGAAACGGATTGGAACGCTCGCTGAACGGAGCGTCGCAGTAATCGGCATCGGCATTGGCGGCGATCTGTTTTGCAATGGAATCGGCCCAGTTTGTTAACTTTTTTTCTTGCAGTGTTTTTTGCAGCCAGGATTTTCGGAGAGGGCCAAGTCCGGCAGGTTCGGTATAAGCCATCACGGGAATTCTTTTCCCCGCGATGAGCGGCACATCGATGTTTTTCAACTGGTTCCCCCGAAAAATTTCGAAGTGCATGGTGTCGCCCGGCATCGTGGCCGATGCTGCATGTTTTTGGCCGAGCCGAGTGTTCAGCACGTCGGTTCCTCCATAGACCGAATCTTCCAGCGTTCTGCCATCGACACGGAGGACAATATCGTTCATCATAAGCCCTGCTTTATCGGCAGACCAATGCGGGGCGAGATGCCAAATCCGGTTCCCTTTCACATCTTCCTTCCCGTTCGTCAACATGCGAATGGAATCGGCGGGAACGTCATTGAAATAGATTCCGAGCCGCGGTTTCATTTCTGGCCGGGGACCCGTTTGTACCCATGCAGGAAAATCGACGTAATCGAGCGAATGCCGAATGAGACTATCACTGGTAGGGATTTGAGAATAACCGGGCCGCCAAAGGAACAGCAGCGGAAGTAGAAGCAAGAATCTTAATTTCATAGGGCGCGAATGGAAAAAAGTTA
>DASYAJ010000152.1:0-4288 GCA_036501405.1 Kapaibacterium sp. (SeqCode) | reverse complement strand
ATTTAGACCGCTTCTCGCACCGTGCGGCCAAACGTTTGCTCGATCTTGCGGTGAGTCTGGTCGTTTTACCATTCGCGGCGCTCCGTACGCTGTTTCATTCTACGCACGAAGATCGAGAACGAAAACAAGTGTGGCTCGATGTGTTACGCGGAACGCGAACGCTGGTCGGTGTGGAAGACCGAGCCGACCGCGAAGCCTATTATCCAAAGCCGGGGCTGACCAGCCTCGCGGCCGTCACCGCAAACCGGGAGTGGCGCGCGGAGGACATCCGGCAGTTCGATCACTACTACGCACGGAACCATACCATCGGCATGGACTGCGAGATCCTGTTGAAGGCCGTTTTTTCGCGCGCATTAACGGAAAGGAATTCCTGATGGCACGCACCGTACTCGATTTTGAAAAACCGCTGGAGGACCTCGAACAAAAGTACGAGGAGATGTCCAAGCTCTCCGAAACGGTGGAACTCTCGATGGAACTTTCTGCGATGCGTTCCCAGATCGAGGAGCTAACACGCGAGACCTACACGCACCTGACACGTTGGCAGCGTGTGCAGGTCGCTCGGCACCCGGAACGCCCATACACGCTCGACTATGTGCAGGCGCTCGCGCCCGATTTTATGGAACTTCATGGCGATCGGGGTTTACGGGACGATCCTGCTATCGTCGGAGGATTCGGCACATTAGAGGGCGTGGGCAGCGTCATGATGATTGGCCACCAAAAAGGCCGCGATACGAAACAGAATGTGTTCCGCAATTTTGGAATGCCAAATCCCGAAGGCTATCGCAAAGCGTTACGGCTGATGAAACTGGCGGAAAAATTTGGGAAACCGATTGTGACGCTGCTCGATACACCGGGAGCCTATCCGGGCCTCGAAGCGGAGGAACGCGGCCAGGCGGAGGCCATTGCGCGGAACTTATTCGAAATGGCAAAGCTGGAAGTTCCCATCGTCGTCGTCATTATCGGCGAGGGCGCTTCTGGCGGCGCGCTCGGTATTGGGCTTGGGGACCGCATCCTTATGCTCGAAAACGCATGGTACAGTGTGATCTCGCCCGAAAGCTGTTCCTCGATCCTTTGGCGGAGTTGGAACTTTAAGGAGCAGGCCGCGGAAGCGCTCAAGCTGACCGCGCCGGATTTGCTGGCTACTGGGATTATCGATCGCATTGTGCCGGAACCGCTCGGAGGAGCGCACCGATCGCATGACGGCATGTTCGCAATGCTCAAAGAGGTCCTTGTCGCAGAGCTGACTTCCCTATCGGAACTTTTCAGGCTGGAACCGAATCGCGCGCTCGATCGCCGGACCGAAAAATTCTCCCGCATGGGAATGTGGAACGAAGGCGTTCCGGGAACCGGCGGAGTGCTCGAGGAAGAAATTGTGATATCGGCTCCGACGCTATAACCTCCGAAGCCCATGTCCATCTTTACGATCCTCTTATTCTTTTTTTTGACGCTGGCGCTGTGGCCGCTCCTGACAAGGAACAGTGGCCGGCGGGAACTTCAGCGCCGTCGCGATGCCGCCGAAGACCGGCTGGAAACGGCTGGAAGTATCTGCGTGGCCGCTGCTCGTGACGCCTTCGGCGTAGAGCTCGATCATTCGCTCGAGAGCATCGACACGCTCGATGCCATGATCGTAAATGGATGGCCCGAAGCCATTGACGTAAAGGAAAGTCCGGGAATGGAACCGAATGCGGACATGGAATCGAATATGGATATGGGAGCGAATACGGATGTGGGAGTGAATGCGGACGCAGGAACGAATCCGGACGTGGGAACGGAAACGGATGCAACCTTCCTTCTCGGCGCCTATCTCGGCGATGTGTTTGTTCGGCAGAATCTGGCGGAATGGCGTTGGGAGGACGATAAAACACTGCTCTATTTTGAGCATTCGAATAAAACTGTCTCGCCCTTCGAACTCTTGGAAGAAAAACTGAAAGCTCCTCTTCAAATTCATTTGCCGGAAGTAGCCGCGCAATGGCAATCTCCAGAAATTTCTGAAACAGATCGTGAACTCGGAACCGCCTAACGCGTTGGAGCATACGTCGAGTATTCGCGTCCGCTATGCCGATACGGACCAGATGGGGATGGTCTATTATGGGAAGTATTTCGAATATTTCGAAGTGGCACGGACCGAAATGCTGCGTGCCATCGGCCTTCCCTACGCGGAACTCGAAGCGCAGGGATTTTGGCTGCCTGTAGCGGATGCTTCCGCGCGGTATATTCAGTCTGCGAAATACGATGACCTTCTGCGAGTGACCGCCCGCATGCCCGCGCGGATTTCGCCGCGTCTCGAAATTGTTTACGAAATCAGGAATGATTCCACGGAAGAACTCCTCGCCGAGGGAGCGACAACACTCGTTTTCGTTTCGAGTGCGACCGGCAAACCGACACGGCCACCGCAGATGTATCGTTCCATCATCGAGCGGTATCTTTCCCAATAAAATTCCGCACAGATAAACCTATGGCACTTTCCGATATTGAACGCCAGCGCATTCGCATTGCTCTTGTGGAGGACGAAGGACGCGAAGACATTACTACGCTCGCCACGATCGACGAGGATGTAGAAGGCGTAGGAACATTTCTGGCCAAACAGGATGGTGTTCTCGCCGGACTCGATATCGCCTCGCATGTATTTTCGATTTATGAAACGCTGCATGGGGTCCATTCCAATGCGTTGGAGTTTCATTCGCTCGTTTCTGAAGGTTCCCGCATTCATGCGGGTGAAACATTGGGAACCCTTCGCGCGCGCGCGCGAACGCTTCTTGCAGCCGAGCGTGTCGCGCTCAATCTGTTGCAGCGTATCTCCGGCATTGCAACGATGACACGCGCTTTCGCCGATGCGGTCGAGGGAACCCAGGCTGTGATTCTGGATACGCGAAAGACTGCGCCACTTTTGCGGCCATTCGATCGCTATGCCGTTCGCGCCGGAGGTGGAACGAATCACCGTTATTCGCTTGCAGACATGGTGCTCGTGAAAGATAATCACCTTGCGGCCAATGGCGGCAGCATAGAAAAAGTGATCACCCGATTGCAAGCTTATTTTTTAGAGCACGAACGTGTCCCGGTTGAAATCGAAGTCGATTCGCTCGATCAGTTCGACGACCTGCTCGGCGTAGGAAAGGGATTTGTCGATCGGGTGCTCTTCGATAATTTTCCTCTGGATCGATTGCGTGAAGCCGTACAAAAGAACGCGGGAGCGTTTCAAACCGAAGCATCCGGCGGCGTGGACCTCAAAACGGTCCGCTCGATCGCCGAAACAGGCGTTAACTTTATTTCTGTCGGCTCTCTAACGCATTCCGTTCGCGCGCTCGATATTTCTTTCGAAATTCAATCGCTCTAAATTTCTTTCGGTGATGCTCAACGTTCTGATCCTCGAAGACGAGCGCAAAGTTGCGCTGTTCATTCAAAAAGGCCTTATGGCCGAAGGGATCGAAACGCGCATTGCCGAAACGGGCGAAGAAGCGCTGCTTGCCATGCACGAACGGACGTTCGATGTTATCACGGTCGATCTTTCGCTCCCAGGCATGAATGGCATCGATGTCATTCGTTCCCTTCGCAGCCAATCGAACGGGACGCCTGTGCTTGTTCTTTCGGCGCGCTCCGGACTCGAAGATAAATTGAGCGGATTCGATGCCGGCGCGGACGATTATCTTCCGAAGCCGTTTGCCTTTGCGGAACTTGTTGTGCGCCTTCGTGCGCTGGCACGAAGGAACAAGCAATTTTCGAGCGAGCTGCGGCTTACCTACGCCGATCTTGAAATGGACATTCGGACGCGACGCGTTTTCCGAAGCGGGAAAGAAATCGAGCTGACCGCACAGGAATTTAATCTGCTGGAACTGTTCCTTCGCCATCCCGAGGAAGTGCTCACGCGCGCGAAGATCATCGAGAGCGTCTGGCGCGAGCAGTTCGACCGCGAAACGAACGTGATTGAAGTCTATATGATGTACCTGCGAAAAAAACTGGCCGTAACACCCGGGGCACCGCTTCTGCACACGGTCCGGGGCGCAGGTTATCGCTTGAGTGCCGTCGAACCAGAATGAGAACGGTTCCCAGACGTCTACAAAGCCGCACGGCGATCGTCATTGCGGTGGCATTCTTTCTTTTCCTTTCTCTTTTTTTTCTGACGACCTATTTTTCGATCCGCGATTCGCTGCTTGCTCGGAGCGATGGAGAAGTGCGAGCCGAACTGGAGGAAATCGCTTCCCATGTCAAGCCCGGCTTATTGACGGCTGAAATTTCGAGCTTGATCGCGGGACATCGGAGAATCGGAGAATCGGTCTTGCTCTTCGATATT
>DASYAJ010000151.1:0-2109 GCA_036501405.1 Kapaibacterium sp. (SeqCode) | reverse complement strand
CATCCGGTTGATAGGAGACCGAAACCGTGGCGGTGAGATGCCCCTGCCAGTCGTGCGTGACCGGTCTCACGCAGACCTGCGCATAATGTTTGTCCTGCGTGACGACAATAAAGGCGGTCGAGTATTTCGAGCTGTCGGGCAACGGGATCGAGAACGTTGGGGACTCATTTTTGATAATTTGGGAGATATCTTCGGTATAATATAATTCCCGTAGTCCAAGGCCACCTGTGGAATCGATGAATTGCACAGGATGGTAAAGCCGCGTTACTTTTCCTCCGAAGATACCAGTAAGGGAACTCATCGAAGGACTAATAAGCGATGCGCCCGAACCGCCGTTCGCGGGATCGGTCGCAAGAATAAGATCGACCAGCGTTCCATCGCCATCTGTGCTCGTTACGGGCAAGACTTCCCCATCGGACAACAAAAAGCCTGAGTACGAATCGTAATTCGAATCGCCACGTTCGTATAAGTTGATGTCCTGGTATGTTTCCGTCGCAGCCCATGCAAGCGTACGAGAACTATTGTAAAGATTGTGAACCGAGATTGAATCGACGAGACCAGCTTCGCTCGTAAATACAAGGGAATTTTGCGGATATGGAGCCAAAAAAGTTTCCAAACTGCTCTCCATGAGTACAATCACCGTATCGGTGCCCATATCTTCCGCCGGGCGTTTCCACTGCACGCCGATTTCCCCCCAGCTATAGGAATTCACGCCGAGAGAATCGATGGCCCAAGGCCGGATATCGACCGACTGCACCCACTTCTCGAGCGCAGTGCTGCTTGTCGCGCCTGAATAGGTGGCAACAAACGAGAATGCAAACGATCCACCGCCGGAAGACGCAGCGATGGTATCGAAAATCGATATTGTACCATCGGCGGGCGTCGGTCCTTCGTGGCGCTGGCGCAGCTGGATGGGATCGTAAAAATCGATATATGCGCCTCCGACGCCGTAATTCGAACGATCCAGCACGGTCAGCGTGAATTCCACCGGCCCGGAAGCAACGCTGCTCGTATCCTGATTCGAGGAAATCAGGTGCAATGTTTGGCCTTGTTCGGGATTGGTCGAAGTCTTACACGAAGCGAAAAACGCCAGTGCAAGAAACGCTAACGTGAGACTCTTTTTCATGGTTAAATACTCCTATTCGTAGATCAATTTACAAAACACAATTGCTCCGAGCGATTTTCCCCGTATTTTTGCAGGAATGAACGATACTCCTCCGACCGAAATGAACGAAGCAACCGAGCACACCGAAGCAAGCGACCGCCCAGATTCGCTGACCGATCAGGAACGAGAACGAAGGAACTCTTTGAAAGAGTTGCGCGCGCTTGGGGTAAATCCCTATGCCTACTCGTTCGAGCGGACGCGGTATTCGGACGAAGCCGCCGCGCTCTTCGATGAAGGCAACCCCGACGCCCACTCCGCCGCCAGCATTGCCGGGCGAATTATGGGAGTGCGAAAAATGGGCAAAGCTACTTTTGCTCATGTTCAGGACGAGGCAGGAAAAATCCAGATTTATTTCAAATCGAATGAGCTTGGCGAGAAATACGAGTTATTGCGACTTCTCGACATTGGCGATTTCATCGGCGTGAATGGATTTATTTTCAGGACCCGAACCGGCGAAATCACGCTGCATGTCGAAAGCTTTGAATTGCTCGCGAAAGCGTTGCGTCCATTGCCGGTCGTGAAGGAAGAGACCGATCCCGTGTCCGGCGAAAAAATCGTTCACGATGCGTTCGTCGATAAGGAACTCCGATACCGGCAGCGATATGTCGATCTTGTTGTCAATCCTGAAATTCGAAAAATATTCCGCACGCGCTCGAAGATTATTTCGAGCATCCGTAATTTTTTCGATGAGCGTGGGTATCTGGAAGTCGAAACGCCGGTGCTGCAACCGATTTATGGCGGAGCGTATGCGCGTCCGTTCGTGACGCATCACAACGCGCTCGATTTCGATCTTTATCTCCGCATTGCCGATGAATTGTATCTGAAGCGGCTTGTCGCGGGAGGATTGGCCGAAGGCGTGTACGAAATTTCCAAAGATTTCCGCAACGAGGGCATGGACAAAAACCACAGCCCGGAATTCACGATGGCCGAAATCTATATTGCCT
>DASYAJ010000150.1:0-5107 GCA_036501405.1 Kapaibacterium sp. (SeqCode) | reverse complement strand
GACGCTGGAAATATCGGCTCGCTGAACGGAATAGCTCGCGATGCCGGTCTCGATGCCCGATTCCCAATTAAGCGTAATGCCATCGCCATCGGGCGCGGCCGAAAACTGGTCCACCGCGCCGACAAAATCGAACCCCACGATCACTAAGACCGCGAAAATCGCTGCAAAGATGGCAAATCGCTTCATTGATTCCTATGCAAAGGTACGATGTTCCTCAGATTGAACCATGAAATCCCCGAAATGAATTCCAGTTCAGTCAGGATTTTTTTGTGACCCGTTTTGCGCTCCCCTCATCGCTTCACTCGTTCGCCGCCCTCTTCGTTGGCGAAAATCCAGGCGGCGAGCTTTCCTTCGTCAATCGAGGCGAAATTGTTCCAATAGGCTGGGGAGTGGTCCGCTTCGGAGCCGGTGATATTGCCGTGCTTCTCGGCTTGCTCGCGAATGGCATGGAACCGTTCCTTCCATGCCTTCATATTTGATTCGCGCAGATCGACCCATCCTTCGTTGGCCCAGATGTCCCGCAAATCATGGGTGAGTTCCACCGATTTATCCGCACCCCAGCGTTGCGCGGGGATTTTAATGTGGCTTCCGCGAATAAGCCGCTTGCCATCCGAGAGCAGCACCGGAATTCCGATCGAGATCATGTTGCTGCGCAGCTTTGTATCGCCGGCGAGTTCGCGCTCCATTTTTTCGGAAAGTGTCTTGGCGGTGGCTTCCGTTATTCCCTCGAAATTAGTCGCGATTCGTTTCAGCAAATGCGCTTCGAAAAGCAACTTCGCCAATCGCGGCGGCCCGAGTATTTCGAAGGCGACGCTCGGAACTTGTTTTTCCGCTTCCAACTCCGAAAGCATCCGGAGCGCCGACTGCCGCAGATAACCGGCACGGTACGTTGGCCCCATCGAAGAAGCATCGAGCGCAGCGACGACGTCTTTGCCGGTGCTTGCGCCCACGAGTTCCCGATAGACATTTTCCGCAATCTCTTCGGGCGTTACCATTTCCATCTGTCCGAGCGCGCTGATCGTTTCGAATTCGCCTTTCGAAAAGATTCCGTTCTCGCCAGTATCGATATAAACTGATTCGAGGACCGCTCCTGTTTTCTTCGCCGGTTGTTCCAGCGCAAGCCGGCTTCCGAGCACTTCGGCATCTTCCATGCGAGCTTCTTCCAGCTCGATGGGTTTGCCGCCCTTGCGGATCGTCCCGTAGGCAATTTCCTTCCAGGCGATCGTTGCGGTCGGTTTGATTTCCTTCACGATTTCTGCGGTGCGCGGCGTCCGCGCCATGAGAAAAAGCAAGAGCGAATGCGCGCCAGCCAGCGAAGATTTCGCCAGCAGCATCCGCGAAGGCCGCTCTTCGGAATGCGTAAAAGGAATGTTCAGCCCCATGCCGCCCGTCCCACTGGTTCCCACTTTGATGTAGGCTCGAACATGAAAATCCATCAACGCTTTGTGCAAGATCTGCACATGACGAATGAGCTGCGGAATATAGAGGCTCGCGAGCATTCGTTCCACAAGTTCTACTGTCATCTCCCCTTCCTTTTCATCAACCATCCCCTGCTTTGAAAAGGAGGGGGAATTCAATGCGCTGCGGACCCGCTGTCCCAGCGTGAAGAGGTCCTGATACGCAAAGGCCGTCGAGGTATTGATGCAATCGATAATGGCATCCGGCCGTGCCCATTCGATGGCATTATAAAGTGTGTTCGACATTGCGACTTCGTCGGTCAGCTCGCCGAGAACATCGTCGATCAATTGCTCCCGTTTTTCGGGATTTTTCAGGAGCGATTCCCTCGGCAAATCCTTCCATTCCTCGCGAACGAACAGGTTCCCGGAAAAGGGCTCGAAGGCCGTCATCCCGTGATGCTTGTAGAGCTTTTCGAAATAAGCGACGGCGGACTCCGCTTCGCTTTTCCCGAGAGAGGTGATAACGATGTGCGAAGGATGCCCGATCGCATCGCCTTGCATCATCCGCTTAATGACCGCCTGCCCGACGAGCCCAAAGCCGCCGAGCACTAAAATTCTTTTTCTGGCAATATCCATGCTGTTGTGCCGCGCACTAACAGCAATTCTCGCACTACGATTCAGCTATTTAGCGCCATAACTCACTAACTTCTCGCAAATCCCACCGCCATTGGCCTCGGAGCGGTCATAAGCCAGCACTCCTAAAGCGGGAATAAAGCTGTAATTTTCTTCATAGGTATAATCGCCAACCGAATACGTGTACGATACCGTCACGCTATCGGTCGGATAGCTCTGGCCATTCAGGGTGAAGTTCGTTCCGGGACCGTTATAAACCGCTGCAATCGAATCGACTGCCGTGCCATCCCAAAACGTATCCCGAACCGTTGTATGCGAAGCAAACGGAAGCACTTTGAAAGCATACTCTCCCCAGATCGTACCTTGAATGGCGATATCGCCGCTCGGCAAAAACGATTCGTAGGTCGTCAACAGTCCTTTGCCGAAGGACCGCACTGCCCGCACCGTCGAGCCTGTGTGAAGCCCATCGACAACGGCAGCCGTGGCAATGGTATCGTGGCTCAAATCGGAGCCATTATCGATGTCAGCAGTCTGGAAGGTCGTCCCGATGGTCGGAATGATCGGTGTTGCCGTATTCGTCGTCGTCGATGGACTCGAGGAACTCGAACAACCGGCAGCAAATGCCGCAATGAGCAATGCTAAGGTAAAGGTTATCGATTTCATGGCAAATTTGAAATGGCTAAAATGTGGCGAAAAATGAGGCAAATTGAACGGGCAAATAATAAATCCCTTAAACTTCCCGAATGGCCAGACTGGTTCCCGGTTCTCCAAGCTTTTAGCGAGAAGAGCTCTTTCCCTCGAAAAAGAGGATTTCATTACGATTTCGCCAGTTTTTCGGCGCGGTCTGCGACGCGCAGCGCCTCGATCACTTCTTCGAGTTCCCCTTCCATCACTCGGTCTAGATTATAGAGCGTCAGATTGATCCTATGATCGGTCAGCCGGTTTTGCGGAAAGTTATAGGTCCGAATTTTCTCGGAACGATCTCCGGAACCAATCATCGAGCGGCGCTCGGCGGAATATTTCGCTTCGGCTTCGCGCTGTGCTTTTTCATAGACGCGCGCGCGCATCACTTTCATCGCCTTGTTCCGGTTCTTGAGCTGTGAGCGTTCTTCCTGGCAGCTCACCACTATACCCGTCGGGATGTGCGTGAGCCGCACCGCAGTCTCGACTTTGTTGACATTCTGTCCGCCTTTGCCGCCGGAACGAAAAATATCGATCCGAAGATCGTTCGGATGAATATCGATTTCCACTTCCTCCGCTTCCGGCAGCACCGCGACGGAGGCCGCGCTCGTATGCACGCGGCCCTGCGTTTCCGTTTTGGGAACCCGTTGCACGCGGTGTACGCCGGATTCGAACTTCATCTTCGCAAAGACATCCGTTCCCGAAAGCGAAAACGTGATTTCCTTGTAGCCGCCGATCGTGCCTTCGTTGTAGTCGATGATTTCGAGCGTCCAGTTCTGGCGTTCCGCAAAGCGCGAATACATTCGAAAAAGATCTCCGGCAAAGATCGCTGCTTCGTCACCGCCGATGCCACCACGGATTTCGATAATCGAATCGCGGGAATCATTCGGATCGGGAGGAATGAGCAGGAACTTTATCTCTTCTTCGGACTTTGCGTGGCCGGCTTCGAGCGATCGAAGCTCCTCTTCTGCCATCGCGCGCATATCGGGATCACGCGTATCCTGCAAGACTTCTCGTGCGCCTTCGATATTGCGCGTCAGACGGTCATAATCGTGGAAAGCGCGCTCGACCGGTTCCAGCATTCGCCGTTCTTTCGAAAGCGCGCGAATTTTGGCGAGGTCCGAAGCAGTCGCCGGGTCTTCCAGGTCCCGTTCGATTGCTTCGAACTTCCGATGTATTTCGCGCAGCTTTTCGAGGAGGTCCATAATTAGTGGGCCGTTAACGAATTTGAGAGGCAGAACGTCCCATTATTGCACCACTTTTCGTTTTTTAGCACCGAATGAGAGGTAAATCAAAATTTGAGAATGACAAAAAAATATTCGTATTTTTGTAGGATGAGCTTCAAACGAATTTTCATCTCACTGCTTCTTCTCGCAGAATTTTCCTCTGTATCACATGCCCAATATCAATGGCACATCGTCCATCCAAATGCCATTGATACATTTTATTATTACTTCGATAGAATTTCGTGTTTCGGCAATAATTATGTTGCCGCTGGAGCAAAATTCAATTATGATCCCACACCAAATCAATACCTTGTGGCCCATAGCACCGATGCAGGAATGACTTGGAATTATGTGCCTTTGCCTCGTTCCCTTTCAGTCGCTCCATATTACTTTTATGGAGCCCAACAAATCGATTCGTTGCATGGGATCGTCACAGGTTCCCCTTCCATAATTTTTTATAGTAACGATGGATGGGCAACAGCAATGCACGATTCGATTTTCTATGACGATGCAGGGTCTGCTGGGGAGCATCCTTCACGAGAATACCGATTTTGCAGTTTTGCAAACGATACGGAAGGAGCAGTTTCTGGCTATAGTTGTGGACTGGAATGGACCAACAAGGCGGGAAGGACTTGGAGTGTTTTCGATTCCATGATTGACAAGGGATACGCTCGTGTTCGTTCCGATGGCGAAGGAAAGTTCTGTGCGTTTGTGGCCCAACCCGATCCGTTAGCAGATTTGGATATGATACTCACGACGACAAATTACTGGCAAACGATTGATACCTCACGAATTCAATACGTTGGACCTCTTCACGATAGTACATGGATTTACCAATACTTTTTTGGGAAAGGCGATACGATTTATTCATTAGGCTCGCCCGGATCGGCAATAGATACTAGCGATCCGACTTTATCCATTTCTCCAGATCTGGGACAGCATTGGTCGCTAGTGCTTTCAGTTCCTAATAAAATAAAATACCCTACTATGGCTGGCTATAGAACCGATACGATCGTGATTTGGAATACCGATACTGGAGGTACTATGGTAATGAGCACCGACCATGGGAACTCATGGATTGTCATGAATGTGTCCGCACCATCAATATCCTCAGGCACTTCCTCCTATCGAATTACAGATATTTCTTTTGGTGAAAATGGAAAAATTGTG
>DASYAJ010000149.1:0-2394 GCA_036501405.1 Kapaibacterium sp. (SeqCode) | reverse complement strand
GATGGGAAAAAGAACGTCGCGTTCCGATGGGAAGTATCGTTGGGAGTTTCGTTATAGCAACGATCATTCCGGCGAAGGTGGAATCCAAAAGTGTCGTTTTTCAAAAAGGTGGATTTCCGCTTTCGCGGGAATGACATGCTTTTGATTCCATGTTTAATTCAAATGCGCTTTTTTCTTTTCCTCACCATCTTGGTCGGACTGGAAGCGGTTTCGTTCGCGATCCTTCCGACCTACGCCCAAACTTCTGCCACCGGTATTCCATACTTTCAGCAGCACGTTCACTACACGCTGGCGGCGACGTTCCATGACGATTATTCGACGCCTTCCATCGATGGCGATGGTACGCTCGAATACACGAATAATTCGCCCGACACGCTAACCGAACTTTACTTCCACCTCTATTGGAATCTCTTCACGAGCGGCAGCTACGGGGAGCGCGCGCCAGAGCGCAATCAAGATCCGGGCGATAAATACGGGCATGGTGGGATAGAAATTAAAAGCTTGTCGCTGCAATATCTCGGACCGAAAGATAATCCCTATCCGGTGAATAATCCGAGAGCGACGAATTCCGATCCGAATCCTTCGATCGAAGTCGATAATACGATTCTTCTCGTTCGGCTTCGTGTGCCGCTTCCGCCCGGAGAAATGATCGGCGTACATTTCGATTGGCATGGAATTCTTCCCAACTATGGGATTCGTTCGACGTGGGGCTGGCACGATGGCACGGCACGGGATTTTTCGACGGCACAGTGGTATCCGCAAATTTGCGTTTACGATAATCACGGCTGGCATCCCGACCAATATATCGGAATGGGCGAGTTTTATACCGATTATGGTTCCTTCGATGTTTCTCTCACCGTTCCGGAACGATTTTCAACGCTTGTTTCGACCGGCTGGCAGATCAATCCGCAGGAAACGCTTTCGATCGACGCATTGAACCAGCTTCAATTCGCGAAAGCGCATCCGGATTCGATTGTTCGTATTGCGGATCATTCGAATTTTCCGTACACACGCATCACCGATAATGAGGCAACGCGGACGTGGAAGTTCCATGCCGATTCCGTTCGCGATTTTGCCTGGTGTGCCGACGAAGCGGCGATCTGGGATGCCGTGTACGATGGTGGCGTGATGCACCACGCGCTTTATTGGAAAAATTCCCGTGAGTTCTGGAGCGCGGAAGCCGCGAAAATCGTGCTGCTGACCGAGCAAACAAATTCCGCATTTGCAGGAAAATACATGTATCCGAATATGTATATGTGCGAGACCTACGAAGGGGGAATGGAATATCCGGGAATTGTTTTTGTCGGACCGTACCAGAATGGCACGACGTATCATTACCCGCAAAATACGATGATGCACGAACTCGGTCACGAGTGGTACCCGATGATGATGGGATCGAATGAGACCGACTACGGCTACATGGACGAAGGCTTCAATACCTTCATTACCACATTCGTACAGGAAAAATATTTCGGTCGCTGGAACAATTCCTACGGCCCCGGACTCGGATTTAATGACGATGAACGGACAGCGAATTATCGTTCCTCTATTTTGCAGCAGCTTTCGGGCAATGCGGAGCCGAGTAAGCAAAAGGCGGATATGTTCCTCAGCTATCACGATTACGCAGAGGCGACCTATCCACATACATCGAGCGTCTTTTTTATGCTACGTTATACGATGGGCGATACGGCCTTCGCCGATTTTATGAAGCTCTATTATTCACGTTGGCGCTTCAAGCATCCTTATCCTGACGATCTCGAAAATGCGGCGGAGGACATCGAACGCCGGGAGGGCGATACGAATCGCGTTCGCGCGCGCGGCGATTTGCGTTGGTTCTTCAACGAGTGGTTCGAGCAAACGTGGAAGCTGGATTATGCAATAGGAAAGTTCAGTGTTCTCGACAATACAGCATCGGTAACCATTGATCGAAAAGAACGCGCTGTGATGCCTCTCGATCTTGTCTTTTATTTCAAAGATGGAACTTCGGAACAGAAATGGATTCCGGTGGACGATTGGCTGCGGACCGTTGCGGATGAACGGACTTATACCTATACATTCTCGAAAGAACCGACGGGTGTAGTTATCAATCCTTCATCAGAACTCCTGGATGTGAATCGGTTGAATAATGCCACGAAGCCTGAATTGCAAATCGATTTAATGCCCAAAATTTTTGGGGACATCAAACCGATCGATAAATATGCATTACGAACGGCACCGTTTATTGCGCCGGAAACAGGAGACTTCCGAAATCTCGCTCTCGGTTATACGCTGCTCGGAAGTTATCTCGGTCGCACAAACAGGACAGCGCTCGGAGTACGGTTTGGCATTGGATCCAATTCCTATTCGACAGGAGTGTATCAGTTTCACACGGTAATGGATGCGCTCTCGCCATGG
>DASYAJ010000148.1:0-6772 GCA_036501405.1 Kapaibacterium sp. (SeqCode) | reverse complement strand
CGAACAGCGTGAAAAGCGCAAGAGCAAAGGGAAGGAAGAATGATTTCATAACAGTTTTCGAATGGTAAAAAGAAGGGGAAAAAATGCTTTGGATCTGGCGTGCAAAAAGTCCGCTTCCAAATCAGGATACAAAAATGCAATGAATTTCCCCAATTTACAAGGACAAAATTTTTTTTTCTCTCTTTCGGCGAAGGAATAATTGTGGAAATTATTCTGTTTTCGATAAAATGAATTTATTCTTTTTATTTCATTAATGCAAAAAACTCCTAATCATGGCCTCATCTGTCCATATTTCTGAGCTTACTCGAGTTATTCGAACTTTTGGGAGCAAATCGGCAAAATCTCTCTTTTTGCCCAATAAAAAAAAGACACAGCTTCGCCTTTTAGCGCAAAAATTCTTGGAGCCGGGCCGGAAAAATGAAAAAAGCATCGCCGATGAAATTTTTCGAACGAGCGAGCACGATCAGACCTACGTGCGGCTTCGAAGTCAGCTCAAGCGGCGTCTGGTCGGGCTTTTATTCCATCTGGATATTCGGACTGGTTCGGAACTTCGAAAGCAAACGTATCGCAGCGCGCAGGACGTTTTCGTCATTCGTGTTCTTTTGATGCTGGAAGCACGAATAGTTGCAACGTGGCTTCTTCCACGAGCATTGGATCGCGCTCGAAAATATGAACTCACGCAAGATTTGATTGAGTTACTTCAGGTGGTTCGCCGTAACGCCACGCTTAATGGCGATCGGAAACGATTTGCGGAAATTTCGCTGGAGTTAGAAGAAGCGCGGGCCGTTCGTGCAGCAGAAATCCGGCTGCAGGATTTGAATGAGAGAATTTCTGTCGAACTTGCGACGACCGCGAACCCATCCGTCGAGACGATTTCTTTCTCGCAGCGTACATTTCCGGAAGTGGAACGTTTGTATAAGAGATTTCCAACGTTCAATGTCAGCTTATTGTATTACCGTCTTGGAACGTTTTGTTCGGAACTGACGAGCGATTATTCCTGGACTTACGCCCTTTGTGACGAAGCGGATGCGTTCCTCTCGAAGTATCCGGAACATGGATCCCCTTTGCATCGCGGCCAATTTGCAATCAAACGGCTGACCTCCTCCTTCAGTATTCGCAATAGGGAAGGCTTTTTGTCGGCGCTTGCGGCGTGCGAGGAAGCGTTTCCAATTGGGAACAATAATTGGTTTCTTTGGAAAGAGATGGAAGTGGTGTATTCTTTCCATGAGGAGAAATGGGAAAAAGCATCCACGACTTACACCGAGATTATTTCGCATTCGCGGTTCGATTCCCAACCGGAATCGGTGCGTCAAAAATGGACAATGTATCATCTGTATCTCGACTTTTTCTCTATGATAGAAGCCGGCGGAGAACCCAAGGCCCAACACTTTTCCCGTTTACTGAAAAATGTTCCGATCTACAAAAAGGATAAGGCTGGCTACAATGCCGCGCTTATCATTCTTCAATGCCTGGTATTGGCGCGCCGTGGGAACCTGAATGGCCTGATAGGTCAGTGTGACGTCATACGAAAATATATCGATCGGTATATGCGCAAGCAGCACCATAAGCAGCTCTTCGGATTTTTCAGAACCATTTTGCTTTTGGTAAAATATGATTTCGATGTTGCAAAGACGGAGATCAAAGCGGCAAAATATATCGCGCAGATGAAACGATATGGGCATGAGAAAGTGGATCAAGGGCAGACGGTCCGTTTCGAACTATCGTGGTTTTACATCTCGCGAGGGGTAGAACGGGCTGTGGAACGCGCCAAAGAAAAAAAGAAAAAAGTCAAGAAATTGCATCTCTGACGATCCGTATGCGCCCCACGTACTTTCATTTCTAAAAAGCGAACCATTCACGCCACTCCGCGTTTTGCACTGTTCGGCAAAAATAACATTCTGGCAAAACCGTCGTAAGGAATCGGTTCGTAAGGAATCACACTATTCATTTGGAACACTTAATTTTATCTCAATTTGGCCTTGAAGGCGCGGAAAGCTTTCTGCGCGCATTGCTGTATTTCGTCATCACGATTTTTATTCTGGTGACGGTCCACGAATTCGGCCATTTTATTGCGGGGCGCATATTTGGAATGCGGGTGCCGGTTTTTTCGGTCGGCATGGGACGGCGGCTTTTCGGCTTCAATAAAGTGAACGGTTTCACGCTCGGGCCGCTCGATCCCGAAGCGGAATTAAAGTTGGAGAATAATACAGATTATCGCCTCTCTTTGCTTCCTATCGGCGGTTATGCAAAAATCGAAGGGATGATCGATGAAACGCAGAACGAGGCGCTGCCTTCGGAAATCCAGTCGTGGGAATTTCGCGCGAAACCCTGGTGGCAAAAGTCGATTGTGATTTCGGCGGGCGTGATTATGAATGTGCTGCTGGCCTGGTTTATTTTCGGCACGCAGAACTTTTATTATGGCGCAGAGGCTCCGGCGACGACAACCGTCGGCTACGTGCAGCATGGCTCTGTGGCGGAAGACGATGGCATCCGTTCCGGCGACCGCATCGTGACTATCGCGGGACGTCCGATCAAAAACTGGCTCGACATCGATCAGACGGCGAAGGACGAGATCGGTAACGATTTTTCGCTGACCTTCGAGCGCAATGGCAAGATATATTCGGCACTGTTTCGGGCCGCGAACATGGGAACGGTTCTCGATATGCAGAAGCGGTTCGGGCTTTCGCCCGTCGGCTTTACGGCTCCGGTGATCGATAGCGTGCTGCCCGCAACGCCTGCCGCAAAAGCCGGGCTTCTGAAAGGCGATAGCGTTTTAGCGGTCGATGGCGCAGCGATTACGAACCCGTCGGCGTTTGTCGATGCCATCAGTTCCCATCCCCTGAAGCCGATTACGATCGAGCTGATGCGCAAGGGCGCGCCGGTTTCGATCGCCGTCACGCCGGACGACAAGGGAACGATTGGTGTCTATCCGCTCTCCAATTTTGTGGGAGCGAAAGTCGAAATTCGCTACGGTCTTGTGCAGTCGCTCGGCTTGGGCTGGAGCGATCTGTGGTCCTATGCGCGGCTGACGGTGCTCTCGATTACGGAAATTATCCAGGGCAAAATGGCGGTCAGTTCGGCTCTCGGCGGGCCGATCAAGATTGCGCAGTTCGCATCGAAAAGCGCAGCCGGCGGCCTCGAAACATTCATGGGCTTCATGGCGATGCTTTCGATCTCGCTCGCGCTGATTAATATCCTTCCCATTCCGGCGCTGGATGGCGGTCACCTCTTCATCATTCTTGTCGAAGCGGTGCTTGGTCGCGAACTTTCGCAGCGGTTCAAACTCAATTTTCAAAAAGTGGGGATTGCCATTTTACTATTTTTGATGGTCTTTATGGTTATCAACGATATTCGGACGTTGTAAAAATCAGTCTGACAGAGAAGAGCCTAAAAAATAAAAATTTCGAGGAACTTCAGAAGGAAAAGGTGCCGCACATGTTCATGAAGCTTCCATGAACATTAAAAGCATACGTGCAGAGAAGGTTTTTTGAAGAAAAGCAGTGAGCTATCTCATTGCGGAACATTGCCGGATTTCAACCGTTTAGCAGTCCTTTCGCTTTACCTATGTATAAAATACTCGCCATTTTTATTGTAGCTGTTCTCGTAAGCTCCTGTGCCGAGCGGGGGCAGGTCGCTTCGCCAACGGCATTTGAAGGGACAATTACGGAGGTGATCCATGTGCCCGGCATTGGGCAGTTGATGCATGGCCTCAATTCGAAAAGCGATTCGGGTTCGGATGAATCGAGTGCGACCGGTTCGGCGATGGGCGCTTTGGCGAATATCGGGCTGAAGATTTATACACGAGAAAATAAGGTGGCTTACGATGTTTCGATGCTCGGCGGACTGATTACGATGCACTCGATTATCGACCGAAATGCCCGAACGTTGACCGTGCTTTTGCCGAACAAAACGGCCATGGTGATGGACCTTCGTACATTGGACTCGGCTCGGAACGTTTTGGACGATTCGCTGCTGAAGCATAACGATCTGTTCGATTCGCTGACGGCTGCGCTTCCGGTTCCCACCGGCAAGCATGAGACGGTGGAAGGCCTCGACGCGGAAGAATATCAATCGCAAAAAGGCGATATGAAGACCGATCTTTGGCTTGCTTCGGATGCGAGATTGCAAGCCTTCGATGTGGTGAGGGATGCATTTCTCGGTCGTGGAACGGAAGGGAGCGGCGGACTGGATCAGGTGTTTGGGATGATGCGTCCGATTGCGGGAAAGATTCCGGTGAAGTTCCAGATTGCGAAAAGCGGGAGCGTTCTGGCGAGCGGAGAACTGACGAATATCTCCGAAGAAAAATTGGATAGCTCGATTTTCGAAGTTCCGAAAGATTATACCATCATGAGTGGCGATAGCCTTCGGGGCATGCGGCACCGTCATAGCGACGAGGACGAAGAAGATACCGCAACCGAAAAACCGAAGCGGCATTTTACTGCGCCATAAAGCCAGGAAGGATTATCGTTACGAGAATCGTGCGCGAAGGATGAGCATTCGATCCCGCAACCATTGCCAGGTGTAGAGTGTGATCGCGGCAAAGACTAAGCCGCCGATGATATCAATCACGTAATGATAGCGGAGATAGATAGTCGAAAAAATAAGGCTCGTACCGATAATCAAGATTGGCCACCGAAAGCGCGAACGGAATTGAAATGCAAGGATGATAGTGAGCGCCGTGATGTCGGTATGCCCGCTTGGGAACGCATCCCGGTTGACCCCACGAAGCACCTCATTGATGCTCATGCCGGGAAGAATGTTCTCCCCACGGTTCAGGATGTTGCGCAACGGTTCTGTCAGCCATAAGCCCGGAAGCTCTTTCGATAAATCAAAGAAATTATGAAGCGTAAATCGCGGTCCGATCGAGGGGATCAGGAGATACCCGATGTAAGAAAGCAGAAAGCCATAGACAATAATAAAGACGACCTGCTCGACTGAAGATGACGGTTCTTCTCTGGAAATGTCTCTAAAAGACCAACTCCATTCCTTGTTATTTTTGCGACACTGCAAATAGAGATCGATGACCAATACAAGCGGAAGGAAATAGAACAACGAATAGCAGATCATCAAATATTCCGTAAGCCACGGCCAGGTCGGGAAGTGCTGCCAAAGCCATTGGGTCGGATTAACTCCGAAGATCAGCCGGTCAGTGGCAATCAGAATCGAATCGAAATCATGGCCATGAAGGGGGAATGCAATCAATCCCATTGCCTCAAAATAAATCGGGATAACCGGAAATAGATAGAGCAGCCGTGCGCGGCGGAGCCATATTCCGATTTCTTGCGAGGAGTTCAATGTGGTCCAAAGGTTAATTCCGAACACGACACCTGCAGCAACCGCCATATCGAGGAGGACAAACGGCCATTCGGGTATCCGGAATGACGCGAAAATGGCAAAGATACTAAAAACGAGCGAACATACAAGAAGAAAGACCTCATGAGGCGCAATCTCTTTGGCGAGACGCCGCGAAAGTGGAAGGCTGCGCGGGGCCTTGCTAACTTTGGCTTGAATAAAGACTTCGGGTTCCATGACGCGCGGCTAACACAATTTTCATCATTCCGGCTCCGGAGATGCATGAGATCGAAAACCATTGTCATAGCGATGTTTTGGAAGTGCAGAAAAAAGGTGCAGAAGCTGGGAAATATCGAGTTGCTCCGGGCGCATCGTTAGGTACTTCGAACGCTCGGTTTGGTCTAAGCCCTGGATTTCGGATGCGGAAATAAAGGGTTTGAGATTATTTCGGACCATTTTTCTACGCATCGCAAAAAGGCTGCGGACATAATTACGGAATTGGACTTCATCGAACCCTGGTGGGATGGGGGATTGCGAACGCGTAAAAAAATCTCGCGAAAAATCGATCCGAACGACGGCCGAATCAACTTTCGGAACGGGCCGAAACGCGCCGCGCGGGACACGGAACAGTAATTTCACTTCTCCAAAAAAATTAGCGAGGACTGTCGGTATTCCATACGCTTTGGTTCCTGGTTTTGCGACAAGGCGCTCGGCCACTTCCTGCTGCACCAACATAACAGCATCGAGAACAGCGCGGCGTTCATCGATCAGCTTGAAAAGGATTGGGGATGTAATGTAGTATGGAATATTCCCTACAACGCGGAGCTTTTTTCCACACTCCGTAGAAATCGTTTCAAGATTTGTTTTCAAAAAGTCTTCTTGTCGAACTTCGAAACGAGATTGCTGGTCTTGAAACATTTCTTGAAGCTCTGGAATGGCACGGGCATCCAATTCGAAGGCGATGAGCTTTTCGAGTGGAGTTCCAAGCAGGTGTTTCGTGAGAAGTCCTGTGCCGGGTCCGATCTCGATCGTGCAATCGCCAGGTTCGATTGCAGCCGCTTTCACAATCCGCTCGTGATAACTCGGATCGATCAGGAAATGCTGGCCCAACGATTTTTTGGCCGGGAGTGTAAACATGATTATCTCGAATCGGAAATGACGTGGAACTCGGAACCGCTATAAGAGAGCAAGAGTGCGCTCGTATCCAGAACATGCACTTCAATCGAGCGAGCAAGGCCTTGCTGCGCGGATCGAATAATGTCGAGGAATGCCGGCGTTTTTATCGAATCGCCTGTATGGAGTGCAAGATCGCGGCGGGCAACAACGTTGCTCATGAGATTTGCGGGATAGAGGACCATTTCGGAAAAATCTGGAACAGAAACAAGATAGCATTGCGGAGCGATTCTCTGAAGCGTAAGCTCACGGAATCCTATGTGACGATCGAGCGCATAGACATCGACAGCACACCAGCAACTTTTTT
>DASYAJ010000147.1:0-4078 GCA_036501405.1 Kapaibacterium sp. (SeqCode) | reverse complement strand
ATGGTGCGAAATGCGGCGGTATCGTGCGAGGCGCGCGCGGCTTCGAATTGCGGTTTTAATTGCTTTAGCGATGCAATGTTTGTCTTTACATCGGCCACCGTGGTTTCGATAGTCTGCTTATCGCTCGGGGTCATTTTGTTCTCCATTGAAGAGCGGAAGTTATCGTCGTTCACGAATTTCCAGGCTTTTGCCATACGCGGATGATTGCTGGCCCAGGCTTCGAATTTCGTGGTACCCGCCGCGCTGGCGTTTTCCGCCTGTTCCCATTCATGCGCGTCGCGAAACGCATGGAACCGAGGACCACCGGAGGCTTCTGCTTGCGCCGAAGCGTCGGCGTCAGGCGCGTTGATGAAGTTCCCGGTCGCACGGCTGCCGTGGAACCAGTTGCCTGTATCTGGATGCACAATTGCCGTCTGCGTGGTCACGGCTGCACCAGCCGTAACGGTCGCGCTTGCACCCCCGGTGGCCGTCGCCGAATTTTGCGCGAAGGCGGCACTCGCGATAAAAACTGTGCTGAAAAAAAGGGTGCTGAAAAGAAAGGTGAAGGAAGAAGATCGAAGAAGATGACGGTTCATAATGAAATGGAATGAGTGAAAAATCGGTGTCTCGTGAGAGGTGATGAAACAATGCTTCCGCTGATTTTGTGCGAAATTAGTGCATCGGTTCATACGGCGAATTTCGATGGCCGCTCGGTGATATTCTGAGAGATGAAAAAGGAATTTTGGTTTAAAGCGCTGACATAAAAAGCTTCGAGTTTTTTCTCTTGAAAGCTTCTTATGAGAAGCCATGATATTTAAAAGATTGCACCGAGCTTTCCATCTGAACCCTTCTCCATCAGACGACCATAACAAACGTGAGGCTTACTCCTTCACGAAAACGGAGCGCTGGCTCGCATTGCTGACGAAATAAACACCTGGCGATAGATGGGAAACATCGAGTGTGTTTCCGGTTTCCGCGCAAGGGCATTTTCTTCCGAGCGCGTCGGTGATGGAAACCGGTTCGAGCACGCCACTCACCGTAATTGATGTTTGTGCAGGATTGGGATAGATAGATAATAATTCCGACACCGTCTTTGCGAATTGAACCGATGATTTAATGGAATCTTTCGGAGCGGTATAGCGCCAAATTCCGGAATCGCCGATGCCGGCATATAGAACGCTATCTTGCACAGCTAAAGAAACGATGGGTTGCTGAGTAAACCCGCTCGGAAGTTCCTGCCAGGATGCTGCACCATCTGGACGAACAAAAACATTCCCAAGTGGAGAACCGGCATAGAGCTTATTTCCTGAAACAAGCAGCGTTGAGATATTCTGGTCGGTTAACCCGGAATCGATTGTGTACCAGTTGCGGCCAGCATCGCTCGAGACAAAGACTCCTGCTTCCTGCGTGGAAGCAAATATCAGTTCCCCTTCGGTTGCAAACGCGGTGACGGTGTAATTCGCATCCGGACCGTTCATGTTAACAGGGTTCCACATTTTTCCGGAATCGGTAGAAGAGAAAATCGTTTCGGCCTCGAAGCCGAATAAGGTGTTGCCGAAGGAACCCATGGGCGCCGAAGAAATTTCTGACTGACCCTGATCTTGCCATGATGAACCGTTATTCGAAGAAAAAAAGATTCCGCGACTCACAGCCGCATAAAGTCCACTCGCATCGGTCCAGAGCGAAATCACTTGATACTTCGAAAGAACGGTATCGTTGGCCGAGAACCAATTTGTTCCCCCATTTGTCGAGGCATAAATGCCATATCCAGTCGTTCCGGCAAACAGTTCATTCCCCATTTGCGTCATGGTCGCAATGGGAACGGAACCCAATCCCGTCGTGTCCGCGATCCATGTACCACCGCTATCGATTGAATAGAAAAGTCCATTCTTGGTACAAGCAAATAGTTTGGAGTTGACCGTGTCTAACTGATTAACGGTCGTGAGCAGCGTATCGAGTGGAATGGTTTGGTTCCAGCTTGCGCCATGGTCTGAGGAACGAAAAATTCCGTAGCCGGAAGCATAGAGAAGACCGTTATTCACAAGAAGAGAAGATACATACGAAGGTGTTAATTCGTTACCTTTATCGAGCGCCCAGTTTGTTCCATTATTTGTCGAAAGAAATAACCCCATCCCTGTCCCAGCCCAAAGATTCTGACCATCGACGGCGAGTGCATAGACACGAACGCCGGTCATTCCGTTATTGACGGCATCCCAGCTTGCGCCTTCGTTGGTTGAAAGGAAGACTCCATTGAACGTGCCAGCAAAAAGATTCCCTCCGCTAACGAGCAAAGTATTCACTTCTTTATCAATGAACGTATCCAAGCCAGCATTGCAGGTGGTCCAATCCAGACCGTCGTTCGTAGAAACAAACACGCCGCCGGCATCGGCTTCTCCCGCAAAAAGCTTCCCATCCATTCTTGCAAAACATCTGACTTGATCCGATGAAGACACTCCACTGGTGGGAGGCTGCCAGCTTTTGCCATTATCCGTCGAAATAAATGCGCCGTTTTCCGCTGTACCGACGATAAGATTGTTTCCGCTCACCGCAATCGCGAAAACTTCTAAATTAGAAGTACCGACCGGCAACTGATTCCAGCTCTCGCCACTATCTGTCGAAAGAAAAAGTCCAGCGTCCGTTCCCGCGTACAAGTCTCCTGCATTCATAAGGAGTGCGAAGACCGACAAACTTTCCATGCCCTTGTTTGCCGTATTCCACGTTGATCCGCTGTCGGTGGAACGGAACACGCCGGCTCCTTGCGTTCCGGTAAAGAGATACTTCCCACTGGAAGCAATGCAATAGAAATTGTAGCTGTACGGAATAACTGCGTACGGTCCATTCGTCCGCGTCCATTGGCCCGGAGTGCTTTGCGCGTGCAAGGCAGGAGCCATTGCTATAATCGCAATGACTCCTGTTAGATATCGGAAAAAGAAGTGAAATTTTGTATGCATGATGTCAGTGGCAAGGCATGTTGACTATTTCGTCCCGAGTATTCGAGGGCATTGAGAAGGTAGCTTAAGTGCGAACTGTCCTGAGGAAAAAACCTGATGAAAGGATCAGGCACGCGAGACTTGTAAGCAACATACTTCGAAGGTTCATGGACTACCGCTTAACGAATTGAATTTCCATTTGTCCGGCACTTACATAATACGTGCTGCCGGTAGTTTGGAAACGGCCAATTTACGCGAACCGTTCTGGATGAAAAATTACGGCCGCATTACGCAATTTGCATTCACGGGCGTCCTGAGAAGGAAACCTGATGCTCAGGATTCTTTGCGCCGAGGACGGCGCACACCACGCGATTTATAGCGTACACGACGCGATTCCTTTTTTCAGAAAAATTTCGAAAGGCTTGACTTTGCTCTTTTTCTTTCGTATATTGTGCTTGCTTTGATAGGCACCTATGGTCATTGACAATATTTCGCGTCGTAAAAGATAAATTCATTGAGTTTTCTTTTCGGTTGGGAACTATGAATTATGAATTTTGAACTGGCGAAATTTGGCTTTAATCGCCATAGTTCATGAACTCTGCATTCCCCCCGCACGGATTTTTTGGAACTGGCCGGAATAAAATGGAAGAAAAAGAAGATACAATTCCAGAAGAGATGCCGTTCGAGAAGATAGAACGAGAAGGGTTCTACTGAATTCACGGACCGGAAAGAATTATTCTTCGCTCTTCCTATGTTAACGCGGCGATTCGCTTCGAGACTTTATCGATATCGACCGAATTTCACATTTTATCCTCCGAACAATATGCCTCAGGACACTCTTACTTCCTCCCCTTCAACTACGAATGGCTCCGCCGCCGGTATTGCCGCAAAACCAGCCGCCGGTGCGCCCGCCAAGGCCGGTCTCGAAGACGTCGTTGCCGGGACCAGCGAAATATGTTTTCTCGATGGAAAGCGCGGCATTCTCTCCTATCGCGGTTATGACATTCACGATCTCGTCAAAGGCACTTTCGAGGAGACTGTTTACCTGTTGCTTTACGGAAAGCTTCCCAACGCTGGCGAACTAAAAGAATTCAGCGGAAAGCTTGTCGCGAGCCGCAATGTACCGCAGCAGATCAAGGACCGGCTGGCACAGCTTCCGAAGAACATTC
>DASYAJ010000146.1:0-1569 GCA_036501405.1 Kapaibacterium sp. (SeqCode) | reverse complement strand
ATGTTCCGGTTTCTTCGTCCTCCTCGAACATAGGAAAATTGGTAATCCAGGCCGGTGCGAATTCGAATTCTTTGCCTTTGAGAAGGTCGAGCCGTTTTGCAAGTTCAATGCGCAGCGCGCCAAGAATGGTATAGGCGCGTTCCCATTTCATGTGCGATGCGACCAAAATCAGATCGCCCACACGCGCGCCGCAAACCGAACGAATATCGCGCAATATGTCATCGGAAAGATATTTCTTTGCGCTCGAATCGTTTCCTTCCGGCGTTACTTTAATCCAGACAAGTCCGCCCGCGCCATAGACTTTCGCAAGATCGGTCAGTGAATCAATTTGCTTTCGCGACCACGCCGCGCCACCCGGCGCGACAACCGCACCAATGACACCGAGCCGTTTTTCCAGAACCTCGGTAAAGACTTTGAACTCCGTTTTGCCGCGCACCATTTCGGTGAGGGTTTGGATTTCGAGGCCATAACGCAAGTCGGGCTTATCGGTCCCAAAGCGGCTCATCGCCTCGTGGTAACTTAATTGAAGGAATGGCGAAGGCAGGTTCAAACCCTGATCGCGCCAGACGCGCGCAAGCGAATTTTCCATTACTTCATAGACCATATCTTCATCCGGGAAGCTCATTTCGACATCGAGCTGCGTGAACTCTGGCTGACGGTCGGCACGAAGGTCCTCATCGCGAAAGCACCGCGCGATCTGAAAATAGCGGTCGAAGCCCGAAATCATCAGCACTTGCTTATAAAGCTGCGGCGATTGCGGAAGCGCGTAGAATGAACCGGGATGAATCCGCGACGGAACGAGAAAATCGCGCGCGCCTTCGGGGGTAGCCTTCATCATGATCGGCGTTTCGATCTCCAAAAATCCGCGCTCATCGAAATAATCGCGAATCGATTTGACGATCTTATGCCGCGCAGCGATGTTCTGCTGCAAGCTCGGGCGGCGTAAATCGAGATAGCGATATTTCAAACGCAAATCTTCGTTCGCATTCGTATCTTCTTTGACTTCGAATGGGGGAACTTCGGATGCGTTGAGAATATCTATTTTTTCAATTTGTACTTCAACGTCGCCAGTTGGAATTTTGGGATTTTTATTGCTCCGTTCTCGAACGACGCCAGCGACGAAAACGACGAACTCGCTTCGAAGATTAGCTGAAATGGCAATATTCGAAATATGCTTTTGCTCATCGACTTCACCTTCCCAAAAGGCTTTACCAATGACACATTGAGCTTTTCCCGAACGGTCTCTAATATCTATAAAGAATGTCCCGCCAAAATCGCGCACGCTATCGACCCATCCCTTGAGTACCACGCGCTGCCCAATGTGCTCCATACGGAGCTCGCCTGCCATCTGTGTTCGCCGTTCGTATGTCATATCTCTGCAAAAATACGGAATGCGAGTCCGCGCTGTCCATATTCCGTGGATTTCAGGAGCAAGCCGTGGATTTGCTCTGTTTATCTTCTTGAATGGAAATTATACGACATATTATAGCCTTTGGTGGGGACGCAATGATGACCGATACGGAAAATAAACTTTCGGCTCATTTTGTACTCCGCCTCGCCTCGAAGCCG
>DASYAJ010000145.1:0-6676 GCA_036501405.1 Kapaibacterium sp. (SeqCode) | reverse complement strand
GCAGCGAATTCATTTTCCGGATGCGCTTCAAAAATGGAAACGACATATCGTTCCATCAGCATTGGGTGAGCTTATGCTGCTGCAGCCTGTCGATTCGGACTGTGCTGCCATTTCTCCGCTTGCTGCACTGAAGCGCGTGCTGGAAGCAATCGAAACGGTGAATACCGCGCTACTGCAAGTCGAAAATAATGGCGTTCTCTTCGTCCGGAATGCTGGAACGGAAATTCATGCCGGAGCAAGCGCACATTCCTTGCGAGAACTTTTACAACTCAGCGCGGACGAACGCGAGCGTATTTTCCCAAATCTTCACGCGTCCGAAATTATTTTGAGCGGCAGCGATCTTGACCGGTATTACGACCTCGATCTCGGTCCGCTGACAACAGCACGCAAAATCACCATTTCCGATTATTGCTCGCTCTGCGAGTTCCCAGCAGAAACGGCATCGCTCATCGGCGCGATTCCGCACAGGTTTACCCTTATCGTCGGGGCAGCCGCCGTTTATAAGGAAATCATTGAAGCACAATAATTGATGGAAATAAGAATATCCCTGCTTTTTCTGTCATTGGAATTTCCGCTCGCACCAACAATGCAAAAGGATGACGAAGGAAGGGATCATTGCTTCGATGTGGCAGCGCGTGATAGTGGAACTTTGTTGGAACGAATTCCAAATCGGACGGATGCTAACCCCCTTGCCGTCGATACCGATTATGAATCCAATGCAAACAGAGAATAAACGTTCCTCATCGGCGCAAAAGTCAACTTAGTGGATTCCGTTCCCGAAGGAATAGAGTTAAGTGGGGAACGCGCTTATCTCACCGATTTTGAACTTTACGATCACCGCTGCGACGAGCCGCAGAATTCTGTAGTGGACGTTTGGGTGGGATAAAATAAAAAGCCTCTTCAACTGAAAAGGCTTTCTTAATAAAGACTTATCTTCCTCGTCCACCATCATAGCCACCGCCGCCACGGCGATCTCCACCTCCACGGCGGTCGCCGCCACCACCACCTCCTCGGCGATCTCCGCCTCCACGGCGGTCGCCATAGCCTCCACCGCGACCGCCTCGGTCTCCACCGCGATCGCCATATTGCTCACGCGGGCGTTCTTCGTAACCTTCGGGCATCGGCAGTAAGGCTTTGCGCGAAAGTGAAAACTTCCCATCCGGTTTGACCGCAATGAGCTTCACATCGAAGACATCGCCGACCTGAATGACGTCAGAGACATTCTCGACGCGCTGGTAATCGATTTCCGAAATATGGAGCAAGCCTTCTTTTTTGGGAAGGAATTCAACGATAGCTCCCAAACCTTCACGGACCTGCGTGACACGGCCCGTATAAGTCGCGCCTTCTTCCGGTTCCGCAATAAGCGCCTGGATGAATTGTTTTGCACGGTCCGACGCCTCACCCGAAAGCGCGGCGATGGTAACCGTTCCATCCTCTTCGATATTGATTTCGACTCCAGAATCCTGCTGAATCTGGCGAATAGTTTTGCCGCCCGGTCCAATGACAAGACCAATCGCATCGACTGGAACTTTAATCGTCGTAAGACGCGGTGCATACTGCGAAAGTTCCGTCTTCGGCTCGGAGATCGCTTCGTCCATCTTCCCGAGAATGTGCATTCGTCCATCTCGCGCTTGCAATAATGCTTTTTCGAGAAGATCGAAATTGATGCCACGGATTTTCATGTCCATCTGGCAGGCGGTGATCCCATCGCGGGTGCCGCAAACTTTGAAATCCATATCGCCGAGATGATCTTCGTTCCCGAGAATATCGGAAAGAATTGCAACGCGATCGCCTTCTTTGATAAGGCCCATTGCAATACCGCTGACGGGCTTCTTGAGCGGAACTCCCGCATCGAAGAGCGCGAGCGAACCGGCGCAAACGGTCGCCATCGAAGAGGAACCATTCGATTCCAAAATATCGCTCACGATGCGAAGCGTATAAGGGAACTCGGTCGCGGTGGGAATAAGATTTTTGAGCGCACGCTCTGCAAGATTTCCATGTCCGATTTCGCGGCGACCTGTGCCGGAGTAACGGCCAACCTCGCCGACCGAATACGACGGAAAGTTATAGTGGAGCATGAATCGCTTTGTCGATTCGGGCTGCAAGCCTTCGATGGACTGCTCGTCACGTTTCGTTCCGAGCGTGCAACTTGTCAGCGATTGCGTCTCGCCGCGCGTGAAAAGGCTGGAACCATGTACGCGAGGAAGCACAGCTACTTCGCAGGAGATCGGGCGGATCGTCGTGGTATTACGTCCATCCAAGCGAACATTATTCGCCAAGATCATTTCACGCATTTCGCGCTTTTCAATGTCATGCAAAATATGATCGACTTCGCCTTGAATCTTTTTAAATTCTTCCTCTCCCATCTTTTCGGTAAAGAAAGTATGAGCTGCTTCGTAAGCCGCTTTCGTGCGATCATGGCGTTCTTCTTTCGCGAGCACCGTGCGGGCAAGCTCCCGAAGGGTTGCCGTGGAATGTTTCTCGATTTGTTCGAGGAGCTTGGCATCCGTGACGTGCTCGTCCTGCACACGCTTTTTCTTCGCAAGGCCGCATTCGGCGAGAATCTTTTCCTGCCCAAGACAGAGTTCCTTCACCGCTTCGGCGCCTGCACGAAGCGCTTCGAGAAAATCATTCTCGCCGATTTCGTGCGATTCGCCTTCGACCATCAAAATGGAATCTTTTGTGCCTGCGATGACAAACTCGTAATCGGATTTTTCGAGTTCCGAAAATGTGGGATCGATAATGATCTGGCCATCGAGCCGAGCGACACGTACTTCCGCAACGGCTTCCTCGAATGGAATATCCGAAAGCAACAGTGCAAGCGATGCGGCGGTCGCGGAAATCGTATCGGCGTCATGCTCTTGGTCGGAGCAGAAAACGGTGGCAATTACTTGCGTCTCGACGCGCCACACATCGGGAAACATCGGGCGAATCGGACGGTCGATCAAACGTGCAGACAGAATTTCTTTTTCGGTCGGTCGGGCTTCGCGTTTGAAATAGCCGCCGGGAATCTTTCCAGCCGCCGCTGCCCGTTCGCGGAACTCTACTTGGAGCGGCATGAAGTCAATCCCCTCTTTTTCTTTTTCCGCAGCGACAGCATTGACCAGCACCATCGTTTCGCCTAAGCGGACCATCGTCGATCCGTTGGATTGTTTTGCAAAACGGCCAACATCGAACGACATTTTCTTGCCGTGGCCGTATTCAATTTCGTAATTCATAATGTAATGGATGGGCGTGTCCGAACGCCCGAAATAAATGATTTCAACGACAAAGGGCGTGCATCACGCTCGTAGCGCAGTACGCCCCGATGACTTTATTTGCGAATTTCCAATTCCTGGATCAGCGCGCGATATTTGTTGACGTCCTTCTTGGCAAGATAATCGAGAAGGCTGCGGCGCTTGCCGACCATCTTCAGCAGGCCACGGCGGCCATGATGGTCCTTCGGGTTTTTTGCGAAATGGGGCGTGAGAGAATTGATGTGCTCGGTAAGGATCGCGATCTGGACTTCCGCGCTTCCTGTGTCCTTCGGCGATTTGCCGAATTTCGAGGAAAATTCCTCTTTCTTTTCTTTGGTAACTGGCATGTCTGTTAAATAGCGCTATAATGAATGCTTTCGGTACCTCGCGCTATAAAAGCCACCGAACGCCCTGTCCCCAAGATGGGACCGCTTTGAAATTTGAACGTCCCGCTAACTCTTGATGTGCTCCTTTAATTCCATTTGCTTCTCTTCTTATCGAAATCCTTCTTTCGGAAAGCCTTTGTGTGACAGGACGTTTAATATTCATTTTCTTTTTCATGAATCAAATGTTCGTGCGTTTTTCGAATAAAATTATAGTTTCTCATCTTTATTTATCTATAATGTTTCAAAACATATTCTTTTTGAATAATCCTCCAATTTCAAGATCTTTTTTACTTTGAAGGCCAGAAAGACGATTGGATGGTGAATTTAATTCCCAATCGAGACAGCCCTTATTTTCGTACAATCTGTTCAATAAGTTCTCGAAGACGCTCCGTTTTAATTGTTTTTATTTCAGACTTATCGTAGATCGTCACGAGATAGACAGTGTCATCGTTGTCCAGAAAATAGGTGATCACTCTGCCGCCGCTGCTTTTTCCTTTATTCTTGCTTCGAATTGCAAGTCTGATTTTATAGAGTCCAAATCCAAGACTCCTTCCATGACGAGGATCATTCAAAAGAATGGTATTGAGTTCGGCCAG
The DNA here is from genome assembly GCA_036501405.1 of Kapaibacterium sp. (SeqCode). Classification (GTDB taxonomy): domain Bacteria; phylum Bacteroidota; class Ignavibacteria; order Palsa-1295; family Palsa-1295; genus PALSA-1295. The sequence continues at coordinate 2,458 of DASYAJ010000145.1, read as the reverse complement.
ATCCTGCGATAGTGAAGGATATTTCCGAGCCAAACGCCGAACTTCCCGCTTAAAACGCTCGCTGGGAATGATGTTATAATTCACGTAAAAATTCTTCCAGCGTTTGGGCGTTTTTTTTCGAACTCCGCATCGTTTCGATTTCCCGCAGTGCTTCCGTAATGTCCGACTTTATTTTCTTTTCTTCCTTGAATGTCTGCAACTGGCGAAGCAGTTTTTTCCACTCTGCGAATGGGACTTGCACGGCTTGGATATTCCCCATGGCATCGTTGACGTATTGAACTGAAAGTCTCATGCTCCTTAATCAAAATGGCTGGCGTCAGAGTTCCTCAAGTTCCTCACGAATACTTCACCCACTTCACGATTTCGCTCAACTTGAATTTCTTCCCATACATCAGAATTCCGACCCGATAAATTCGCGCCGCGACCCAGAGGCAGCCGAAAAACGTTCCGATCATCAGCACAATCGCAAGCGCGATTTGCCAGAAGGGCGGCGTTTCGGTAAAGATACGGCCCAGCATCAGGATCGGCGAGAAAAATGGAATGAGGGAAAGCACCACGCTCTTCGTGCTCGAAGGATTTTGCAAGACACTCTGCAATAAAATAAAGGGAATGACGAGCAGCATCACCACCGGCATGGCGACCTGCTGTGTGTCGCTCGCCGATTCCGCAGTGGAACCAATCGCGGCATAGAGCGTCGCATAGATCAGGAACCCGAGAACGAAAAAGATAATAAAATATAGAAACAAAAATGGCGAGACCGATGGCATAATCTGGGTTCCGAGAAACGCACTTGCGGCCGTAAGGCCAATGGTCGTCAGCAGGGCAAGCATCATCCCCCACACTCCTACCTGAATGAGCGCCGCGCTTGCAACGCCGAGCACTTTCCCAACCAGCAATTCAAAAGGCCGGACGCTCGAAACGACAATCTCGATGACGCGACTCGATTTTTCTTCGATGACGCTGTTCATAATCTGCGTGCCATAAAGAATCAGCGTGATATAAAGAATAAATCCCGTGACGAAGGCAAGGATCATTCCCAAGCTTCCGCTCTCCTTTTTTTCACCGCCTGCTTCGATCTTTACCGTTTCGACGCCGACTCCGTCTTCGAGATTGGATATCATGGCTGGATTGATTCCTCTCGCGGTGAGCTTAGCATTTCGCACCGCTTCGGTATAGGCATCTTTCACGAACGAGACAGCCCGGAAATCGCCGGTATTATGCAGCTTCAACACTGCTTCCGAGGCGCTATCCCTGATCGCTCCGGCGGGGATAATCATATATCCGGTCAAGGCCTTGCTCTCGACAAGCTTGCCGAGCGAATCCATTACATTCGGTCCCGGAGCCATTGCTTGAATGGCGACTTTCGTCTCCATTCTTTTCGAGAAAAAATCTTTGGATGTATCGTTAGAACGTTCGGTCATTTGCTGCGCAAGCTGCCCCGTGCTATCGATCACGACGACTTTGCGAACGTCGCCGGAATCGGTCGCAGAGATGTAAGCCGGAAGCAAAACAATCGCTGCCATCAGCAGCGGACCGATGAGCGTCATGATAATAAACGCTCGCGATTTTACCTTCAAGAGAAATTCGTGTTTGAGCACGATAAGAATTTTGTTCATGGTTCGATTGCGGTCTGGCGTTTATGCTCCAATGGTTTCGGACGATTTGCCAATGGCTTCCAAAAATAGTTCTTTTATCGGCGGTTCGACGATCTCCCATTTCTGAATATCGAGATACTCCGAAACCTCCCGCAGCAACTCCTTCGGAGTTTGCATTTCGCCGATTTCCATCAAGATTTCGTTTGGGGTATTCTCTAAGATTTTCACTCGAGTTTCACCGTACGTTTTTAGGAACGATGCATCGCCCGTAAACCGCATAGAAACGATCGTCCGTCCAGAGCGCGCTTTCAAGTCCCGAACTTTACCAGCAAGTACAACCTTGCCCTCATTCATCATTGCGATCTCATCGCAAAGCTGTTCGACCTGTTCCATGCGGTGCGTTGAAAGGATGATCGTCTTCCCTTTCGCTTTGAGTTCCAAAATCACTTCGTTGATGACCTCGGCATTGACCGGATCGAGGCCGGAAAGCGGTTCATCGAGCACAAGCAACGCCGGATCGTGCAGAAGCGTGAGAATAAATTGCAGTTTCTGCTGCATTCCTTTCGAAAGCTCGGACGTTTTCTTTTTTTCCCAGGATCGAATCTCAAAACGGCCAAGCCAAGAATCGATGCTCTTCTTCAAGGCTGGCGCATCCATTCCTTTCAATGCGCCGAGATATTCCAATTGGTTGCGGACCGTAAGCTTTCGATAGAGACCTCGTTCCTCGGGCATATAGCCAATCTGGTTTTGATGATCGTTCTTCTGAGATTCGCCGAACAGGCGAATCTCTCCTTTATCGGGGAGCGTAATACCGGTAATCATCCGAATGGTGGAAGTTTTACCGGCGCCGTTCGGTCCGAGCA
>DASYAJ010000144.1:0-11940 GCA_036501405.1 Kapaibacterium sp. (SeqCode) | reverse complement strand
CGGGAACTTCTGCCCAGTATCCGCCTTCTTCCGCTTCGTGTACAACGACCTTTAGTTTCATATTCCTTACGCCGCCACCATCTCCCCGTTCCCCGAATAAATAAGCGAGCTTGCATTACGGAACGAATCGACAAGATCGAGCTTCTCCCAGGAGAACCCTTCCCGACCGAAATGACCGTAAGAGGCCGTCGCCTGATAAATAGGACGGCGCAAATCGAGACGCGAAATAATTCCGCGCGGCGTTAGATCGACGGTCTGGCGTATAATTCCTTCGATTTCCGAATCGGGAAGTTTTCCAGTCCCATGCGTATCGACGTTGATCGAAACCGGTTCCGCGATTCCAATCGCATACGCAAGCTGCACCGTGCATTCGTTCGCAAGCCCGGCCGCAACGATATTCTTCGCAACGTGCCGCGCCGCGTATGCCGCCGAGCGGTCCACCTTCGAGGGATCTTTTCCCGAAAAAGCTCCGCCGCCATGCGGGGCGCGCCCGCCGTAAGTATCGACGATAATTTTTCTTCCCGTCAATCCCGTATCGCCATGCGGTCCACCGATTTCGAAGTTCCCAGTCGGATTCACATGAATCACAAGCCCGTCTTTCCGAAGTTCTTCCGGAATCACGTATTCGATCACATGCTTCGTGACATCGGTCTTGATCTGCGCCTGCGTCACATTCGGATCGTGCTGCGTTGAAATCACGACGGTATGCACCCGCACAATGTCGCGGTCATCGTATTCGACCGTCACCTGGCTCTTCGCGTCGGGACGCAAGTATGGCATCAGCTTCGGATGGTTCTTCCGAATGTCCGCGAGCCGCTCCATCAGCTTATGCGCATAGTGAATCGCCGCCGGCATATACTCCGGCGTTTCATCGGTCGCATAGCCGAACATCATCCCCTGATCGCCCGCGCCGCCGGTATCCACGCCCATCGCAATGTCTGGCGACTGCGAATGAATCGCCGTCAGCACGCCGCAGCTTGCCGAGTCGAAGCGGTATTCCGCTTTCGTATAACCGATTCGCGCAATCACTTCACGCGCCACTTCTTCGACGTTCACATACGCTTTCGTCGTCACTTCGCCGCCGACAACGACAAGCCCCGTCGTGACAAACGTCTCGCACGCGACGCGCGAATTCGGATCCTGCGCTATGATTGCATCGAGAACAGCATCGGAAATTTGATCGGCTACTTTATCCGGGTGACCCTCGGAAACGGATTCGGATGTAAAGAGGTATGACATCAGGCGATAATTCTAAAATGTGAGTGCTGACCGGGAGCTTCCCGGACGAACAAATTAAACAACCGCGAATCGATCGTCTCGGTTCGTTTTTACGCATGGAATTGAAAATCGGAAACACTATCGCTTCGCTCACTTCTTCCACTCGCTTCTAATTTTTTTCTATTGCTTTTTATGGTGTTTTCTTTTTGCCACTCTCCATCCTAAAATCGCGCGCGCATTTGTACTTCATAAAGGCACCAATTTCTTGAAAACGGTGCTGACCTGAAACCCACTAGAATCAGCAAATCTAAATTTTTCCGGACTGCGTGAGCATTTGTGCTTCATGATTCGAGCACCTGTTGTTAATGAATCGAATGTTCCATAATTTTGCAACCCTTCGAATCCTGTTCTGATAGGTGCCTATAATACATCACTCAAAGATACGAAATAGAAAGAGCCATGTCAAGGTACCCAGCGATTTTTTTCGAAAAAAAATAAATTATTCCCCTCCCGCCTGCGGGAGGGGTAAGCGCATCAATGGTGCGTCGGGGAGGGTCTGTCGAATCCCATAAATCCCATATCACAAACATCATCCTCAAAATCCCAAACATCTCAGTCCAGTCCTCAGTTAGAACTAACCCGCTTCGGTGGCCTGTTTCGAATCGAGGGTTCGGCAATTGCCTAACTACCACTCTAACGGCCCTTCCTAGCTGGTTGAAACTTCCAATGTAATCAAATTTTGGTTGACCAGGCCAGATGCCAATGGCTCTACTTTTGTGACGATTGGTCTCATGGAAGAATCGGTCAAAACGGATGTTCTTATTATAGGTGCTGGACCGACGGGACTTTCGCTCGCCTGCCAATTGATCAGATACGGCGTTGATTTTGTGATGATCGAGAAGAACGAAAGCATTACACCCGATTCCAAAGCGATCGGGGTCCAAGCTCGGACGCTCGAAATTTATGACCAGTTGGGGTTGGCGCAAAGGGCTATCGACCAAGGCAGTATCGGCACCAAAGCTCTATTGCTTACCGATGGAAAAATTCGAGGCGAAATTGATTTCACGAATATCGGGCGAGGATCCAGTCCCTTTCCATTTGTGCTAATTTTGGAACAAAGTAAAAATGAAAAACTACTTTATGAATATTTGCAAAATCATAAAAAAGAGGTTCAATGGAAAACCGAACTCGAACATTTCTCTCAAACAGAGGCCGGTGTTACTGCAAAAATTAAAAATGGGAATAATGGGCAGTCTCAAACCATCGAGGCGAAATATCTTGTCGGGTGCGATGGCCCGAAAAGCTTGGTCAGACACGTTCTCGGCCTTCCCTTTGAGGGCAGCACCTTCGAGCGCATGTTTTACGTCGCAGACGCAAAAATTGATTGGAGTTTTAGTCACGATGCGCTCCATATTTGTCTATCGACTAATTCATTCGTGATTTTCTTTCCTCTGAAAGGCGAACGACGCTACAGAATCGTTGGCGTTTTTCCCCAGGAGTTCACCAAAGACGAAGGCGAAGTATTGTATGAAGAGATAGAAGGCAGAGTGAAAAATGTATCGAAATTGAAGATGAATATTCACGATGTGGAATGGTTCTCGACCTATAAAGTTCACACTCGCCACGCAAGCAAATTCTCTGAAGGCAGGTGTTTCCTTGCCGGAGATGCAGCGCATATTCATTCCCCTGCCGGCGCGCAGGGAATGAATACTGGAATTCAAGATGCCTATAATCTGGCCTGGAAATTGGCGCTGGCAATTAAGGAAGGATTCACGCACAATTTGCTCGATACCTACAGTGCCGAAAGACTCGAAAACGCTAAACATCTTTTAAAAACGACCGATCGGGTTTTCGAATTTGGCGCTGGGCCTGAATGGTACCTCATCTTTCTTCGTATGAAAGTGCTTCCAAAAGTAGCCAAATTTCTCTTGAGCCTCAAAGCGGTTAAGAACTATGTTTTTCCATTAATTTCGGAGATCGGAATAAAATACCCACTAAGTGAATTAAGCCGGCACGATGGAGATAGAAATTTCAAAGTCAAGGCTGGTGACAGAATGCCCTACTTTATGATTGAAGGTAAAAGCGTGTACGATAAGCTTTCACAACCCAAATTTCACCTCCTTCTCTTTTCAAATTCCACTCTTGAATCTCAAACTTTGAAATCGGAACTTGGAGGTCAATTCGAAGCAATAATAGATTTGTCCTCTCTTCCATTATCGGGAGAAGTAGTAAAATCCTTTGGGGCAAATATACCTTTTTGCGTGCTGCTAAGGCCGGATAATCATATTGGATTTATCTCTGCCGAAATCAAACCGGATGTACTCAAAAATTATTTTGATCGTTTCATTCGGAATACATAAATCGGTATCCAATACTTGCGCTCACTGAGGCTTCGTAACTTCAACTTTCCAGCGCCTGCACGCCCGGCAGAATTTTCCCCTCCAGAAATTCCAAACTCGCGCCGCCGCCGGTCGAGACATGCGACATTTTGTCCGCCAAATGCGCCTGTTCCAGCGCCGCCACACTGTCGCCGCCGCCCACAACGGTTGTCGCGCCGTTCGCAGTCGCGCGGGCCATCGCTTCGGCAATTGCAATCGTTCCAGCAGCAAAATTCGGCATTTCGAAGACACCCATCGGTCCGTTCCAGACGATCGTCTTCGCCGCTTCGATCTCTTTCGTGAACTGCGCTATCGTTCCCGGCCCAATATCGAGACCCATCCAATCGCTCGGAATGTCGTCCTTCGATACCGTTTTGCGTTCGGATTCGTTCTTAAATTCCAGCGAAATAATAGAATCTACGGGAAGAACTAATCGACCTCCAGAACTTGCGAGCAGCGATTTTGCCAATGCAATTTTATCCGCTTCGACCAACGATTTTCCAATTTCCTTTCCCTGCGCCTTCAGGAATGTATAGGTCATTCCTCCGCCAATGAGAACCTTATCGGCTTTCTGGAGCAAGCTTTGAATCACATCGATCTTTCCCGATATTTTCGCTCCACCAATGATGGCGATAAAAGGATGCGCCGGATTTTGCAGCACACCGCCGAGATATTTCAGTTCCTTATCCATTAAATATCCCGCCGCTTTCACTGGAACGAAATGCGTAATTCCTTCGATCGAAGCATGAGCGCGGTGCGCCGCGCCGAAGGCATCGTCCACATAAACATCGGCAAGACGTGCTAAAGCTTTCGCAAAAGTGGGATCGTTTTTCTCCTCTTCCGGATGGAACCGAAGATTTTCAAGCAGCAGCGTCTCGCCCGGTTTCAACGCACTCACTTTTGCTTCCACGTCGGAACCAATACAATCGTTCGAGAAGGAAATCGGCGTTGTCATCTTCTCTTTGAGATGCTCAAAGACCGGCTCGAGCGAATATTTTTCATTGGGCGCGCCTTTCGGGCGGCCGAGATGACTTGCGATGATAAGTTTCGCGCCGCGTTTGATGAGCGCGGAGATTGTCGGTGCAGCAGCGCGGATGCGAGTATCATCCGTGATGGTGTATGACGCTTCGGATGATCGCTCATCCTTCGTAATCGGCACGTTGAAATCGACGCGAAGAAAAACGCGCTTGTTCGTGACGTCGATTTGGTCGATAGTTTTATACATCGTGGTGTGGGGCATGCATTAGTTTGCCCGATTTTTAAAGCGCCAGCGGAAGCATGCGCTACACTAATTCCTTGTGCAATTCCTGCACGCTCCGAACTTCCCGCTTCCCTTTCCGCATGGAACTAATCGCGCTGACGACGCTCGCCGCGGCCGAAAGCGTGGTAATGAATGGAATCTTATGTTCGATCGCAGCCCAGCCGATTTGGTACTCCGCAATACGCGATACTTCCCCACTCGGTGTATTGATGACAAGCTGCACCTCGTGGTTCTTGATCGCATCCACGATATTCGGGCGCCCTTCGCTTACTTTGCGCGTTGGCTCGGCCGGAATGCCATGCTCCTGCAAAAATTTTGCCGTGCCGCCAGTCGCGATAATGCGAAATCCGAGATCGAAAAATCCGCGAATCACTTCGGTGGAGCGGGAACGCTTATCCTGATCGCGCAAGGAAACGAAAACAGTTCCCTCCGAAGGCAGTTTCATGTTCGCGCCGATATGCGATTTCAAAATCGCTTCGCCAAAATCGGTTCCCACTCCCATCACTTCGCCCGTCGAGCGCATTTCTGGCCCCAGATACATTCTCACACGCGGGAATTTATCGAACGGGAAGACCGATTCTTTAATTGCCACGAATGGCGTCTTGCGCTCGAAATCTTTCACGCCCAGCTCTTTCAGCGTGCGGCCAATCATCACTTTCGCCGCGACTTTCGCGAGTGGCCTTCCCGTCGCTTTTGAAACAAACGGCACCGTTCGGCTCGCACGGGGATTGACTTCCAGCACATAAACCGTATCGTCTTTCAATGCATATTGCACATTGATGAGGCCCACCACCTGCAAACCCTCCGCCAACATCCGCGTATATTTCAGAATCACCTCGTAATTCTTATCTGAGATATAGTAAGGCGGAATCACGCTCGAAGAATCGCCGGAATGAATCCCAGCTTCCTCGATATGCTGCATGACCCCGCCGAGGACAACCGCTCCCGTTTTATCCCGCACGGCATCGACATCGAATTCATACGCGTCTTCCAAAAACCGATCGATGAGAATCGGGTGGCTCGGGCTGACGCCGCGCGCGTTCGCCATATATTCGGCAATCGCTTCGGAACGATAGCAGATTTCCATCGCCCGCCCGCCAAGCACATAACTCGGACGAACCAGCACCGGATAACCGACCCGCTCCGCCACGCGAACCGCTTCATCCGTTTCGAACGCCGTTCCGTAGGGCGGGCATTTAATTTTCAAACGGTCGATCAGTTCCCCGAATCGCTTGCGGTCTTCTGCGACGTCGATCATATCCGGTGAGGTTCCCAGAATGGGAACTCCGGCGGCCTCCAACTGCTTCGCCAACTTGAGCGGCGTTTGTCCGCCAAACGTCACGATGACGCCATCCGGCTTTTCGAAATCGAGCACATTCATCACATCTTCGAAGGTGAGCGGCTCGAAATAAAGCTTGTTGCACGTATCGTAATCGGTCGAGACGGTCTCGGGATTGCAGTTAATCATGATCGTCTCGAATCCCTCTTCTTCGAGCGCGAGCGCCGCATGGACGCAGCAATAATCGAACTCGATTCCCTGCCCGATGCGGTTCGGTCCGCCGCCCAAAATCACAATTTTTTTCTTCTCCGACCGCGTCGATTCGTTTTCCTCTTCATAGGTAGAGTAATGATAAGGCGTTTCAGCAGAAAACTCCGCCGCGCACGTATCGACCGTTTTGAATACAGGCGTGAAGCCAAGCTCCTTTCGCTTCGCGCGAACATCGTTTTCGCTGACGCCGAAAATTTCAGCAAGCTGACGGTCGGAAAAACCGGCGCGCTTGGCGCGGTAAAGAAGGTCGGAATCGATGGTGAGTTGAGGCATCGAGGCCATCAAACACCGGAATGGGCAAAAGCTCTCCGCGCCATGGTTACTAAATTTTGTTCATAATTACAAACCGGTTTTGGTATGCGATTTGTCCCAATTCATAGACGCTGCAGAACGCAGCCAAATCGAAAAAATTTATTTTCACTAATTATCAGGAGAATATTATGTCAAGCAAAAATAAAGGATTCACAACGAGTCCCAAGGATTCCATGAAGGACGACCGCATTTCAAAAAGCGGTAAGTCCGATTCATCATCTTCATCGAGCGATAGACGGTCATCCGACAGCAGCCGTTCTTTGGGTAGCAGCCGGTCTTCGGGTAGCAGCCGTTCATCCGGCACGAGTCGTGTTTCATCGCCCAGCAGCGATAAAATGTCCGGTGGAAAAATCGACACAAGGTCGAAGCAAGACTTGAAGCGGTAACGATGGTTGTTGCCGAATCCGTCCGCGCGAAATCTTCGCGCGGACTTTTTTATCTTTCGGCTTACGGCAGCATCCCCAAAAGTTCCGAAAGTGTTTCGATGCGATGCCCCGCCCAATCCTCTTCCGGGTCCTGACGGTAATCGTTGAGCAGATGCGATGGCCGAATCATCACGGCATCCATCCCAATTTTTTTCGCGGCAGCCAACTCGCCGTTATCGCCATCGGCAACATAGAGGCATTCGTTCGCTTCGACATTCAATCGTTCGAGGGCGCGAAGATAAAATTCCGGCGTCGGTTTGCGAATTTTTTCCACGCTCGAAAAAAGCGGATAATCGATCATCGAAGCAAACGCCAGCGATGGCCAAATGATCGGAACGTCATCGGTACAATTCGAAAGCAGTCCGGTACGGATTCCCTTACCGCGAAAATGATGAATCGTTTCCACCGCATCGTGCCGAGGCACGAGCCATCCTTCCGTTTGCCGATGACGAACTTCAACCGCACTGGCGAGCAGCGCTTCATCGAATGTGCATTCAGCCCAGTTTGCGGCCGCGGCGATTGCGCCCGCTACCGATCCATATTCGCCGCGTGTCCGTTCGCGAAAGGTCTCCTTCCATCCATCGGCATAGCGCAAGGGATCGATTCCCAATACCTGCGCCACTGCCACATGCATCGCGCGGACCTGATCTTGCGTCGGATTATCGACAAGGGTTCCATACAGATCGAAAAGAATGGCTTTCATACAAGTGCAACCGCTTTCCGCACAATGTTTGTTTCAACAATCATGATTCGATCTCGTTTTTTTTCCTTACCATTTTTATTATTGCGGCACGGATGGCGTTCGCTCAGTCCGCACCGCGCGTGCTCATCGTCGATGCGCATCCCGACGATGAAGGCGCTTACGCCGCTGCGATCTACAAGATTACGCACGATTTACATGGTACAGTCGGCCGCTTGGAAATTCCATCGCGATTCTCTGCGTCGCCTTGTATGGGCTATACGCTGGACTCGAATTATAAACGCCGTCAACGCGCGGCGAAAGTAGTGATGGTCGATGGCGCGAGTACCGCCTGATCCGCGAGCGCATCGAGAAAGTCGGGGATTGAACGAATCTGTGCGGGAGACGATTCGAGGAATAGCCAGCTAACGTGAAACAAAATGGACTAAGATTTTGCCTGGGGGGGGGGGCATATAGTTTCCCGCAGCAATAAAAAGAAGATGAGCGCGAATCCTTACACCCATTTTCAATCTAAATTTCTTTCGCAGACGATGCTTTGCCGTAAGCACAGCTTCGAGCGACATTTCCAAGCTACTTACGATTTCCGAGTTCTCGCATTCAAAGAGTAGAAGCGCGCAAAGTTTGACCTCTCGGTTTGTCAAATCGGGATGTGCCGTCGAGAGAAGAATGAAAAAATCGGTATAGATATCAATCACTTGTTTACGATATTCCATCCAATGTTCCAAAACCAAGAGTGATGGGCAGTTCATAATTTAAAAACTAAAAATTTTAAGGTAAAAGAGCTGGCGAGGCTTTGCAAATCCTGATAATTTTTTCATTTCATCCCATGTGTCATATTTTGTAATGTTCTGTTCTATTTTGTTAAAAAATATTAAGCTTTGGCTATTGCATTGCTTTCCTCCATCCCGTAATTTTGCATCGAATTCTTTTTGAATTGAAAACTAACAAAACCAAAAGTACAACAATGAGACTTAGAAGCCTAAAACACATAGCGACACTTGCAGCATTACTTGCCATAGCCGTCTTAATTGGCAGCGGCTGTTCACATTCGGTTAGCCCAGTTCTGCATCAGCAAGGCCCGTTTTCCTCCATTTCGGATTGGCATAAACCAGGATTTGCAAATCCTAACAACCCCTATGATTACCTTGGCCTTAGACATAACAATGGGCTAAGCTACATAGCCGCACGTCTATCCACAATAAGCCCCGATACTTTATATCCCACAACTGATACGCTGTCCGTTTTGTTTATGGATAGTGTTAATGGTTACTGTGCAGGTGCGGGTGCAACCGATGACTCTCTTGTTTCTCATCTTCATGAGATGCGCGAAGGTTTGACACATCAAGATAGCATTCTAGGGTCTCCTCGCCCCTGGGGTACACTTGCCAATAACGAGATCAACGCATTGCTTAACATCGGGGATTGGGGCCTATCTGCGGATAGCACAATTGATTCCATTCTCTCAATTGAAAATTTTGCCTTTACATCGCTGACGGGAAACGATCAAGGGGCCGTTTTTGCGATTGCTTCAATCGCTCGATACAGTATTGCATACTGGTCTGGGGTAGACACAACATTATGGCCGGATTTTGCAGCCCATCATCACAATTCCAGAGCTATTGTTTACTCAATTCATAAGGCAAATGGCGCAGTTCCACTATGGTCTTGGGCCGGATTTGGAGGAACAGATGGAATTGCTGCGGGCGTTGCTGCATGCGCCACATGGGAAGTTGGTGTGGGTGTGACTCCTGTTTGGGCCGGAGGCGTAGCACTTTGGGGATTAGGGGCATCGGCATGTTACACGGCAAGTTTTTGGTAATACACTTTATTTGTGAACATACCTGATCAGTTAGAACTCGAACTGATCAGGTAACTGTTTCAGATTTTATCAAGATACCAGTTTCAGATTTTATGAAGATACCAGTTTCAGATTTTATGAAGATACCAATGGTTGATGAATCACAAATATCGAATACCTCTCGTGAACTTAAAGTAGCAGGGTGTATAATCACGTTTTATGTGACCATGCTGGTGGTACTTAAAATACTCGCTCCTATGCTACATGGGAGTGTGGCATCAAATTCTGCAATTTTCAGAGTCGAGGCAATTGCGCTTATGCCCACGGGGATGATAGGTATAGGCTTATTAGCTCTGCGCGCGAATTTGCCTTGGTGGAAATTATTAGTAAGGAGCTTTGTTGGCTCTCTCTTAGCTTCCAGTTTTGTGGCAGTGATTTTGCCATACTTTTAACTGAGATGATATTTAAGATAACTCTCCGATAACTTGGAGAGTTGCTTTTTTATTGGTTCGACAAGGGTTCCATACAGATCGAAAAGAATGGCTTTCATACAAGTGCAACCGCTTTCCGCACAATGTTTGTTTCAACAATCATGATTCGATCTCGTTTTTTTCTCCTTACCATTTTTATTATTGCGGCACGGATGGCGTTCGCTCAGTCCGCACCGCGCGTGCTCATCGTCGATGCGCATCCCGACGATGAAGGCGCTTACGCCGCTGCGATCTACAAGATTACGCACGATTTACATGGCACAGTCGATCTTGTCGTTGTGACTGATGGGCAGGGCGGCTACAAATACTCGACGCTTGCGGAACCTATTTATCATCGGAAATTAACGGATGAAAAAATCGGACGCAAATATCTTCCCGGCATTCGAAAAAAAGAGATGGAGAATGCCGGAAAAATTATCGGGCTGCACCATATTTATTTTTTGAATCAGCGCGATAACCGCTACACCCTCGATCCGCATGAAGTGCTCGACAGCAACTGGAATATTCCGTGGGTCAAATCGCAACTCAAAAGGATTTTGATGGCGGGCCATTACGATTTTGTCTTCGGGCTTCTGCCGGATGACTCCACGCACGCGCACCATAAAGTCTCGACAATCCTCGCGCTGACCGAAGTGCAGGCATTACCTGCAAACGTTCCCCACCCGATTGTGCTCGGCGGCAGCCCCATCGATTCGGGACGAACGCCGCGCCCATTCACAGAGCTTTCCGGGTTCCCAATTACGCATGTCAGCGATGGCGCGCCGGCCTTTCAATTCAATTGCCGCCAAAGTTTCGGGTTCCATCATGCGCTCAATTACAAGATCATCGTGAACTGGGATATTGCCGAACATAAATCGCAGGGAACCGAACAACTCGGTATGAACCGCGGTGACATCGAGGAATTTTATTATTTCGACATCAATCCTCCCGGAGGCCGCGCGAAAGCAAAAGCGCTCTTCGATCGCCTCGCTCAAAACGATTATCCCGAATTAACGTATCCCGGCGTTCGGTAGCCGTGATCTTTAGGTCACGCTCCCGTATCGCCGTGACCTAAAGGTCACGACTACAATCGGTGATGGAAACTCGCACTTCTCTCGTTCGCGGTATCGGACTTCGCGAAGCCACCGCGCTGAACATGATCGACATGGTCGGCATCGGTCCGTTCGTGACGATGGCGCTCACGATCGACATCATGAACGGCCCGCAGTGCATCATCGCATGGGTACTGGGAGCCTTTCTTGCCGTGCTCGATGGAATGGTCTGGTCGGAACTCGGAGCAAAATGGCCCGAAGCCGGTGGAAGTTTTGTCTTCTTAAAAAAATTATACGGCGAAACGAGCTGGGGAAAATTCTTTTCGTTCCTGTTTATCTGGCAAACCATTTTCCAAGCTCCGCTTGTGATTGCGTCGGGAACGATTGGCTTTGCCGAGCATGTCGATTTCCTCATCCCACTCGATCCGTTAGCACGGAAAGCTGTTTCGGGCGCGCTCGTCGTACTGCTGACCATTATTCTCTATCGCAGAATTTCGACCGCCGGAAAAATATCGCTGGTACTTTGGAGCGTTCTCATTCTGACCATTCTCTGGATTCTTTTTGCCGGCGCGACCCATTTCGATCCCAGCCTCGCCTTTCACTACGAACCAGGCGCATGGTCGCTTTCGCCGCTCTTTTTTGTGGTGCTCGGACAAGCGATGGGAAAAACAGTGTATAGCTATCTTGGATATTACAATGTCTGTCATCTCGGCGGAGAAATTCGGGAACCGGAACGAAATATCCCTCGGAGCATGATGCTTTCGATCTTCGGCATTG
>DASYAJ010000143.1:0-1560 GCA_036501405.1 Kapaibacterium sp. (SeqCode) | reverse complement strand
GATCATATAATAGCGGCCCAGCATCGTCTTATCGCTCACCTTGTGGGAACTATTAAGAAGCGTTACCTCGAACGGCGGCACATGCTTCCCAAGTCGCGTCGGCGCATCGGGATCGTAGGCCGTCAACTGATATTTGATTTGGCTGACATCGGAATAGTCCGCCTTCAGCTTCGCGTAAAGTTCGTTCCCTAATTTATCCTCGTGACGGTCGAAGGCGTGGGACATCTCGTTTGCATAAGCATAAGCCTGTACCAGCCGTTCGGGATTTTTTTCCATCTCTTTCCGATAGTGTTCTGCAAAACCGGTATCGACAAGGTCCAGCAGCGAGTTCGCATCCATCGGCTTCATGGCCCAGAATGTCGAGGTTGCGGGAACCGTATGCAGGACGAGCAGCGCCGCATCGGCGCTGAAAGAACCACTGGGAAGGTATTCTCCGGCCAGCGTCACCGCTCCATATTCCGCAAGCTGTTTCTCGCCTCGCGCATTCGCATCTTCCACCGCCTTCCGAATATAATCGAGCATTTCCTTATACTTCTCGGGCGAAACGGTTATCGGGCCACCATGTTCCGGCAATACGCGAGCCTCGTTATACATTTCATCCGCCTTCATGCTGAGCGCAACAGCTTGTTCCAAAAACGGATCGTTCTTCACCGAGATTTCCGGCAGGTCTTCGTTCGGCTCGTAATTCCATTTCGAGGGATCGAAAGTGATTGTTACGTCCTGTCCCGGCTTCGTTCGAAGAACGGAACGATAGTCGCCGCCACCATCGTAGCTGTAATAATCGGCATTCGTTCCATTCACACTGTGGGAACCTGCGACACCGAGAAGCTGGTAACTTAATGTATCGCCGGTCGCTTGGCGAGTATAGGTAAAAATGGTTTTGTCATTCTTCGTGGTCGGAACCATCGTATCGGGCCCGGCAAACTCGAACTTATTCCAATCGCCGATGATGGTCACGCGGTCATACGTTCCATTGAACGGATTCGGCTTCAGACGCGCATCGAGTTCGATATTTTTGTCGCCGCTTTGAATGATAATCGGAACCGAAGCTTCTTCATGGTCCACAGCACTAAACCGGAGAAGATACATTCCTGGCTTATCGACGGTGAAAGAGTAGGAACCATCCGCCGCACAAGCGTAGCTCTCGCTCTGCTTCATGTTATCGTTGTAGTTCCCGAAATGGGCCTGCCCCGAAACCGGGCTCCGGCCGTTGCCATCGGTCACTGTTCCGTGAATGACCGTTTGGGCTTCGACCGATCCTACGAAAAGGAGAAAAAAAGCAGCAAGGAAAAATTTCATGGTATTTAAACAAATATTGGAGTTAGGAGAACCCCAACTCATAAAGGAATAGCTCCGGAATAAACCATATTTGCAAAATCCCCCATCTGCTTGGGATTTTCGATCAGAAGATCGATTTTTCTTTCCCCCAGCGCCTTATAGAGCGACGCCATTATTTTATATTGGATCGACCGATCGTGGGAACCCTCCGTCAGAATCAGAAGATCGATGTCACCACCCTTTTTCGAATCGTCGGCGCGGGAACCGTAGAGCATCACTTTC
>DASYAJ010000142.1:0-2013 GCA_036501405.1 Kapaibacterium sp. (SeqCode) | reverse complement strand
ACTATAAGGTTTTGACCCTGCTGACAAATGGGTGAGTCGGGTAAGTCCTTGTAAGGAAGCCCGCAGACCCACCAAAACAAGGTAATCGTATCGCCACGATTCATGGGGTGGCAAATTGAAACAATCAATGTTTCGTGCGGTTGTAAGCACGTACCCGATGTATCGCTGAATCGGATAGATCCATCAGTATCGTTATATGAGCCCCATGCCGTGTCCTCGGCTGCATTCTGAATGAGTGCGCATCCATAATGGATTTTTTTGCCGCTGCCACCAGAAGTGTCGAGGATTTTAATGTCCGATATGGCGTACGGGCAATTGTTGGTGAGTGTAAAGCTCCAACATGTATCGCACGTCCAAATTGTATCCCCGACCATGTGAGGAGGTACCCCTACCCAGTGGACAGAGTCGATGTGGCAGGTGTCACATCCGATTTGAGCAGAACTGCCGATTGTAAGGCAATCGCAGCCGCCTTGAGCTTGTGCAGGGTGAACTGCAAATGCCGTTAACACGCAAGCAAGTAGGATGAGTCGGAACGATTCCCAATGACGGCTGGCCCTCCACGCCGCGTAAGGTTTGCCGCTCGATCGTTGTGTGCGAGAGCCGCGAGTGAACAATTTCGGGCAGTTACGGCTGTCCGAGTTTCGAGTCCATCGTTTTGTTGTTGCCATATTTGTGAGTTGAATTGTGATGAATTTTGAGATTTAGGGTATGTCCTTAGCCGAATGACCCCGCCTCCCAGAATGCAAATATACGAAATTTTACACACCATAGTATGTAATTTGATTTTCAGGTTTGAGTAAAAGTATTTGTGACGATCACCCAAATTATAGGCGATAATATTCGTGGTTATCGATCAATCCGCGGATGGTCTCAATCACGTTTAGCGGAAGAAGCTAAATTACACCCTAATTATATCGGGTACGTCGAGCGTGGTGAACGTCACGTAACGGTCTATAAACTTGCCGATATAGCCAAAGTTTTACGTGTTAAAACTTATCTGTTTTTGATCGAGGGCTCCTACAAATTATCGGCAACGGAACTAAACAATGCCCTTTTGATTGACGAAAAGTAAGCTATTCCCGAACCCTCCCCCCCTCGCCATCGTTTTACAGAAATGCGATTTTATTTTATCGGAATCTGTGGCTCGGCGATGGGCAATGCTGCACTGCTTATGCGCGCGCTTGGGCACGAAGTGAGCGGCTCGGACGAGAGCATCTATCCGCCCATGTCCCATCTGCTGGCGGACCAAGGCATCAACGTACTGCCCGGATACCGTGCGGTCAATCTGCAAAATTTCGATGGAACGGTCGTCATCGGCAACGCGATGTCGCGTGGGAACGAAGAAGTGGAAACGGTACTGGAACGCCGGCTGCCCTTTCTTTCCATGCCGGAACTATTGAGGCAATACGTCATTCAGGGAAAAACTTCTATCGTTATTTCCGGCACACATGGAAAATCGACAACGTCCTCGCTGATGGCATGGACGCTGCACGCCTGCGGAAAGGAACCATCGTTCCTTATTGGTGGAGTTCCCGAAAATTTTGGTGTCGGTTATCAGGCCAGACCTCAAAGCGAATTCGTTGTGCTCGAAGGCGATGAATACGATACCGCCTTCTTCGATAAGCGTTCAAAATTTCTGCATTATCTTCCGACGACACTCATCGTCAACAACATCGAATTCGATCATGCCGATATATTCGGTTCCCTACCGGATGTAAAGCTCGCCTTCAAACGGCTGACGCTGCTCGTCCCGCGCAATGGAATTATTATCGCAAATGCCGATGACGAGAATGTGAGGGACGTGGTAAAAAACGCTTTCGCTCCCGTCACGACATTCGGACTTTCGGAGGATGCAAACGTTCGAGCGAGAGCTATTCAGTACACGAATAATTCCTCGTTCTTTTCGGTCGAAAGAAATGGGGAAATCGAAGCGCGTTTGGAAATTCCATTACTCGGCGAATTCAACGTGCGGAATGCGCTCGGCGCCTCCGTCGCTGCGCGGCATCATGGGCT
>DASYAJ010000141.1:0-8449 GCA_036501405.1 Kapaibacterium sp. (SeqCode) | reverse complement strand
ATCTTTCTCATCGAGCGCCGTGGGACCGAGTTCGAGCACGATGCCATCATAATGCGTAACGCTCGACGAAAGGCTCCGAAGCTCATCCGGCGGGAGAATCTCCGTTTCGAACGGCAGCGTGCCTTCGCCACCCAACGATTGCGAAAGCGCAAGCTTGATGAAATCCGCGTCCGATGGATTCTGCGTAAATATCGCGACTTTGCGGGAGGCGGGTACATCGAACACCGCATAGCGCGCATTATCGAATGGAAGCGCATCGGGTTCCAGCTCCGCGCGGACTTGCACCATTCCTGAGCCGCGCGCCGGACCTTCGAGCATCACATGCTGGGATTCATTCCCGCCAATAGAAGTAACTGTTTGCTGCGCCACACGGTCGCCGTTATAAAAAAGCGAAAGGCTTACATTCTGCGCCGCGTCGGAAGTCGTGTTTCTCACCCAAGCCTCGAACTGAATGGGACGGCCCGGTTCGAACACCGTGGTGATCGGCTTCAGTGAATCGAGCGAAAGGTTCCTGCCGTTCAGATGCTCGCCATTTCCGAGCGTCATCGTAAAAAAGCGCGTCGAGGCATCGAACAACTTTGCCGCATGGTTCGAATCGAGCTTCATGCCGTTTGCTCCGCGCAAATTCGAGGCCTGATCGTCCGAGAACAAATAGACTTCCTTATTGACATTCCGGGAACTCGAAAGCACGCTGCTCGCCATCCGAAGACCATCTTCGAGAAGCGCCGGACGGTCCGCCACACGCACCGCATTGATAGCCGCTTCGACATCGCGCCTCGCGTGGATAGGCTGGTAAGCAGCGTCGCGGGAGATCGAGGCAAGCGGAATGATCGTCACATCGTCACCATCCTCTAAAATTCCCGCAATGTTCGTGGCTGCATCTTTCGCTTGTTTTAGGAGTTCGCCGCGATCGTCCGAGCGCGACATGCTGGCGGAATTATCGAGCAGAAAGACCATCGAGGTATTGGCATGGCTCGACCCGAAAAAGCTTCCCAAATAGCCTTTCATCGCCGGACGAGCAAAGGCCAGTGCCAAACAGGCAATCAACAGCGTGCGGACAATAAGCAGCAAAATTTGCCGGATTTTCACTGACCGCATGGAAGTTTTTTCCAGCTTCCGCAGAAACCGGAGCGAACTGAACTCCACTTTGCGTGAACGCTTTCGCGCGAAAAGATGGAACAGCACCGGCAAGCTCGCCGCCGCAAGACCGAAAAGATAAAATGGATTAAGAAATGTCATGACCCCTGAAGCCGTTCAGACCCTTTTGGGAAGATCAATGTATAACCACAATCGGCAGCGTTTCGGTCTCGCCAGAAGCACTGATGAACTCGATCTCATACGTGCCGCTTGGAAGGCTTGCAGTTTGAATCCGATCCGCAATTGGCCCTTGCGCGACGCCCTTTAAAATAATCATTCCCGTCTGGTTAACCATCCGCCACTCTCCTGGCACACTCATGTTCAACGTAAAGCTGGATGATGCGGGATTCGGATATGCGTCGAGTTGGAACGGCACCGATGAGGATTCGGGAACGCTCGAATAGAGTCTGTTCGGAATGCTATTATATCCCACTGGAGGATTCGAAACGGTCGAGTCGGAGCCATCGATTGCCGTGACCTGATAATAAATATGCGGTCCGAGTCCGGCAAAAACATTTTGACTCAATGTCGTCGTGCAGGAATAAATCAGTGAATCTTCTACAAGTTGAAACTGCGCGGTGCGTGGCGTCATATCCGTATCGCCAAAGAATGTCAGGTAGACGTTCTTGATACGATTTTTCGAAGAAATTCCCACGCAGACATGGAGTTCGGTATCGAACGAGATATTCATCAGATGAATAAACATTCCCAGTTCCACCGCGGCGGCGTAGGCGTTCAGTTTGCCCCATCCATAAGCGGTATCGGGATGGGCAGCGCGGTCGCCGGTTTTCAAAACCGCTTCACGGATTTCCTGCGCCGTCGCTTCAGGATGCGCTTGTTTGATGAGGCAACACGCACCGGCCGTGAGCGGCGTGGCGAAGCTCGTTCCATCGAGCGTAGCAAAGGTTCCATCGGGATTTTGCCCAAATACGGCGACACCCGGCGCGGAAATATCCGGTTTGATATGGCGATTGTAGGTCGGACCGCGCGAGGAAAAACCAGCAATCGTATCGTTAACATCCAACGCGCCGCACGCAAGAATGCTATCGGCATCGGCGGGAGCATTCACATAAGGATAGGCCGAACCTCCGCCATTTCCCATCGCCGTCACAACAAGCACGCCCATTTCCTGCGCCCGCTGTGCGGCAAGCGTGGAGATGGCCGTATGGCCGTTCATATCGGAGTAGGAATAACTATGCTGACCGTCATCGAACGTAAAATAGCCGAGGGAACTTGTTGTGATCTGCACACCGCGCGCTTCGAAGGCTTCCATTGCCGCTGCATAATTATCCTCTTCGATGTTCTGCTCATAATCGGTGTTTTCCGTGTGAGCGATCATGACCGAAGCATGATACGCCGGACCCATCATCGTATCGGGAAGGTTCCCAATCGCGACCGAAAGCGTATTCGTTCCATGCTGATCCTGCGGATTGGCAACGTTCGAATCGTTAAAAACGTAATCGTAGGTGAAAAGGATCGTCGCCTGATCGAGCGAAGAAACCGTCGTATCGCAACCAACGTCGAGATGCCCGAGCCGGATGCCTTCCGCGTCCAGGCCCATAGCATGGAGCGGGCGGACATCAATGCGTTTCAAATCGGTATCGGAACCGCCATAGTGATAAATAATTGGGTCGTAAGAGCAGGTGGAATCCTGCGAAAGAATCATTTCAGCCGATAATTTTTTTGCGGATTCTGACAGCGCAGACGTAGCCAACGCTCTCGGTTCTGTCGAATGTATCGATGCAATTCTTGCCATTCGTACAGGAAAAATAGCTTTGACAAATGGCAACTCCAAAAGCTGCTGCGCTTGATCTTCCGTCAATCGCGCGCTGATAGCATTTCCCCACTTGCTTGCGTTGCAAACGGTTATTCCACGCTTTTTTAATTTTTGAAGATAGGGCTGATACAGCGGCGCGTCTTCAAGGAAGATCACGGAGTTCTGCGGTTTGTTCAGCGTTCGTTCGCGACGGAAAAGTGCTGCAAGCGAAAGCGATGCGCGCGTGGATTCGAAGAGTGAATCGCCGGGAACGAAGCGGGATGGAAGGATTCCCTTATCGCGAAACTGAATCCAATATTTCGTCTGCGCCATTGCGGCAGAAGCCAGCAGCGCTGAGGCAGCGAAAACGATAAGGAAAAAAATCGGGCGCGATGATCGGCTCACTCTATAAAAAAGCCTATTCCTTGACCAATCGTTCTATCATCGAAATGCTTGTCAGCCCTTCGGCTTCGGCATTGAAATTCGTAATGATGCGGTGTCGAAGCACCGGCAGCGCCAAGGCACGAACGTCCTCCATTGAAGGCGTGTACCGACCTTGCAAGATCGCGCGGACTTTCGCGCCGAGCACAAGATATTGCGAAGCGCGAGGACCCGCCCCATAGCTCACGTATTTCGAAATATAGTCGGGCGTTCCCGCGCGTTTGGGCCGCGTTTTGGAAGCGAGCCGAACAGCATAAGCTATCACATTATCGGCAACCGGAACAGTACGAACGAGGTCCTGGAACGCGCAAATTTCCTTGGCGTCCATCACTTTGTTTAGCGTCGCAGCGAAGGCGCTCGTCGTCGAGCGAACGATTTCGATCTCCTCGGCTTCACTCGGATAATCGAGCCAGAGATTGAACATGAACCGGTCGAGCTGCGCTTCGGGCAGCGGATACGTTCCTTCCTGTTCGATCGGGTTTTGCGTCGCAAGGACGAAAAAGGGTTCCGAAAGCGTATAGGTCGTGTTCGCAGCTGTCACGCGATGCTCTTGCATTGCCTCGAGCAGGGCGGCCTGGGTTTTAGGCGGTGTGCGGTTGATTTCGTCCGCTAAAATAATATTCGCGAAGATCGGTCCGCGAATAAAACGAAAGTCCTTGCCACCGGTCGTGACATTTTGTTCGAGAATTTCCGTTCCCGTAATGTCCGTCGGCATGAGGTCCGGTGTAAACTGAATACGGCTGAAGGAAAGATGCAGCACATCGGCAAGCGTGCGGATGAGCAATGTCTTCGCAAGCCCAGGCACGCCGACAAGCAGGCAGTGGCCACGCGCTAACAGTGCGATCATCAGTTCGTCAATCACCGCCTCCTGGCCGACGATGACTTTTCCGACTTCGCGCTTCAGCTCCTGAAATTTTTGAACGAGTCCGCTTGCCGCCTCGATTTCGCGGCCATTCGTCTGTGGTTGTGCGGACATTTTTTCTGTCGTTGCTTGCGCCATTCCTTCGCTTAGATTGTCAGTGGTCTTTCGATGACGGTTCCCTCGTCGTTCAATACCTGCAGAGCGCCGAACTCGCCCATTCCTGCTTCGAGCGCATCGAGATTCCCCGATGCGGCGATTGTCAGTTCGTTCGGATGCAGATATTCTCTTGCGACCTGATAAAGATCGACGGATGTAATCGCCGAAAGTTTCTCGCGATAGGTGTCCCAGTAATCGCGTTCGAGTCCATAGAGCACCATTGAGGCTACGCGTCCGGCGACTTGCTGCGGCGTTTCGAGTTGTAGCGGAAAATTGCCGATCATGTAGTTTTTCACCATCCGAAGCTCCTCTTCCGGCACCATCTCGACCGTCAGCCGTGTAAGCTCGCTGATAATCTCCTCGACAGCACGGATGGTCACTTCGGTCCGGACCTCGGTAGAAACAAGAAATGGCCCAGCCGCCATCCGGCAATCAAACGCACTGCGTGCGCCATACGTAAACCCGTTCTTTTCGCGCAAATTGAGATTAATCCGCGAATTAAAATATCCGCCGAGCAGTACATTCATCGCGGAAACCGGTATGAAATCGGGCGTATTGCGCGGAATGCCAATATGCCCGACGCGCAATGCCGATTGCACTGCACCTTCGCGATGAATCAGCCCGACATGCCTTCGTGCGGAGAGATCGGCGTTATCCAGCACGACCGTCTTACGCGCCGCGCCGTTCCATTTCGAAAGATTCTGTTCGAGCAGTTTCCGAAAAGCATCCGGTACAATATCGCCGGCAGCGACGACAAAGCCATTGGCCGGCGTAACGAATTCTTTTGCGAATGATTGCACCTCCGCGCGCGTCATCTCCTCGATCGAACGCTCGGTTCCCATGGATCGATGGCCGTAAGGATGGTTCGGAAAGACCAGCGTCGAAAAGGCGAGATCCGCCAGATAGCCCGCATCGGCTTTGGCCTGAGTAAGACCGGCAAGCCGCTGAATTCGTAAACGGTCGAGTTCTTCTTCGGGATAGGTGGCGTTTGTCACCACATCCGAAAGAAGGTCGATTGCGATGTTCAAATACTTTGAAAGAACGCTGACATTCAGCGTGATCGTATCCCATGAGGAGGATGCAGAAAGTGAACCTCCGACAAAATCGATCTCTTCCGCAATTTGGACTGCCGTGCGGCTCAATGTGCCTTTCGTCATCAGTTCAGCGACGGACGATGCCAGCCCTTCGCGATGTCGAGGATCGCACGAAGCGCCGCCGCGAAGATAGAGCGAAATCGATACGATAGGCTGTTCGTGATTTTCGACCGTCCATACGTCGAGGCCATTGCCGATGGCAGCGCCTTCGAACGGCGGGAACGATACCTTCGGAGCTGGTCCCGGTTTCGGGGGAATGGAGCGGTCTAAGAGAGTGGCGGACTGATTCATGTGTTGGACGACGTAAGGTGAATTTCGCTACGAAGAATTTCGATGCTTAACGATGCTTATGTTGAGGTTTTATGGTAAACAAGAGCAACGCGATTCTCCTGCCGAAGGTACTTTTTCGCAACCTGATGTACTTCTTCGGACGAAATCGAGCTGTATTCATCGAGGAGGGTATTGACGCGATTCGCGTCGCCGAACATTAACGCAGCATGAGCCAGTTGATCGGCTTTGCCTTCGACGGTCAGGCGGCTTGCGACGATGATCGATTCGCTTTTATTCCTGGCCTTTTGGAGTTCCTCCGGCCGGATGCCCTCTTCAATGATATTCTGTAATATATCATTAACAACCAATTCGAGTTCATTTGTGCCCAGCTCCGGATCGCTGGCGATGGCATAGAGATAGAGCAAGCCCGGCATTTCTCGCGCATCGACATAAGCCGCGGTTTCGCTGGCGATCTGGCGATCGTAAACCAGTGTTTGGTACAAACGCGAACTTTCACCGGAAGCAAGGATGCCGCAGAGCAAATCGAGCGCGAAAAATTCACGCGAATCTTCTTGCGGCACTCGGTAACCATAAAAAATCGCAGGCAATGGGATCGGTTCATCGCTGACCGTTTCTCGCCGTTCGCTTTCCATAGGGGGTTCGTCGAAAGCTGGACGCTCGATGGTCACGCCGTTCGGAATGGCTTCGAAAAATTTGCGGATGCGCGCGAGAGCATCGGCAGGTTCGAAATCTCCGGCAAGCACAAGCACCGCATTCGACGGCTGATAATAGGTCTCGAAAAAGTTACGCACATCCACGAGCGTTGCCGCATCGATCGTCTCCATATCGCCGATGACCGGCCACCAGTATGGGAACTGTTTATAGGCCGCGCGGTTCATCCGAATGCTGACGGAGCCATACGGCGTGTTATCGTAGCGTTCCCGTTTTTCTTCCTTCACTACCTCCTTCTGCGTGCTCAGTCCTATTTCCGTGACCGCAAATTCCAACATGCGGTCGCTTTCGAGCCACAGCGCCAGATCGAGCTCGTTCGAGGGCATGACCTCATAGTAATTCGTCTTGTCTTCAGTGGTGTAGGCATTGTCGCGGCCACCGGCTTGTGTAATATGCCGGTCGAACTCGCCGCGAGCCACATGTTTCGATCCATCGAAAAGCAAGTGCTCGAAAAGGTGCGCGAAGCCGCGACGTGCGATACTCTCGTTTTTACTGCCCACATGATAAGCAATATTCAGGCAGACGACGGCTGACGAATGGTCCTCGTGAAGCAGAACGCGAAGGCCGTTCTGTAACGTATGCTTTTCGAACGAGATGTGACCGGAAGTTTTCGGAAATTCCAAATAAGTTTTGCTTTGGGAACGTTATACTTTGGGAACGACATGCGCCACAACAGAATGCTCCGGATCGAGATAGCGCGCAGCGCATTCCCGGACCTCTTCGGCGGTGATGGAACGATAAATTTCCGCTTCGCGGAAAATGTAGCCCGTATCCTTCTTATAGCACCAGGCCATCTGAAGCCGGTCCGCTCGGCTGCCGAGGGATGCCAGCGATCGGACAAGCCGCATTTCGGCTGCATTCTTCGCTTTTTCGAGTTCCTCTGACGCAAGCGGCGTACGGCGGACTTTTTCTATTTCGTTCCACAATGCCGCTTCGACTTCGGAGACCGTGCTTTCCGGTTGGACCTTCGCTTCAATATTGAAGGTCCCCGTGTGTTCCAGACCGTAGTTCATGGAACCAACTTCGCTCGCTATTTTTCTACGATAGACCAACTCCTGATACAAGCGGCTGCTATCGCCTCGGCTGAGCGCCATCTCCAACAAATCCATCGCATATTCGTCCCGCTCGAACGCATTCGGAGCGCGAAACGCAAAAATCACTGCGGCGAGGTTGACCGTATCTTCCTGCACGATTCTCACCTGTCCATCCAGCGGCGCTATCTCTTGTGGGTTGCGGTTCACTGGCGTTCCTCGCGGAATCGAGCCGAAATAATATTCGATGAGATCGCGCGCTTCTTTCTCTTCAAAATCCCCTGCGAGCACAAGGGAACAATTATTCGGCTTATAATATTCGGCGTGAAATTCCTGCGCGTCCTGCACCGTCGCTTGGTTCAGGTGCTCCATCGAGCCGATCGTCGTCCAATGATATCCGCTCGTGGGCCAAATGGCAGGAATGATATATTCCCAGATCGTTCCGTAGGGCTTGTTTTCGTAGCGTTGGCGTCGTTCTTCTTTTACGACGGCCCGTTGGTTCTCGAAATTCTCGCTGGTCACATCGAGCGAAAGCAGCCGGTCGCTTTCGAGCCAGAGCGCCGTGGCAAGATCGGTCGAGGGCAGTGTTTCGAAATAGTTGGTGCGGTCGAAACTCGTCGTTGCGTTCAGCGCTCCGCCCTTCTGAAGGACATACTTAAAGTGATCGGCCTTCCCGATGTTTTGGGAACCCTGGAACATCATGTGTTCGAAAAGGTGTGCGAAGCCTGTGCGCGCAGGTGGGTCGTCCTTCGAACCGACGTGATACCACAAATTGGTCACGACAATCGGAACGTGACGGGATGGCGCAAGAATAACGTGCAAGCCATTGTCGAGGTCATACTCGGTTAATGTAATCGCCGGTTGCGCGATCGGCTTAGAGAATCGGTCGTCCATAGTTTCGAGGGAGAGGGGAAAGCGTGAAAGGAAAAAATCGATCAATAAAACTGCGCGAGATCGTGAACGTCCACAT
>DASYAJ010000140.1:0-6095 GCA_036501405.1 Kapaibacterium sp. (SeqCode) | reverse complement strand
GATCATATTGTGTGGGATCGCCTTCGGCATGATCAACACTAAATTCTTTAGTAAACTCTGAATCATTCCCGTAGAATTCGCTATATCGTGCAACCTGGATCGTACATCACTGCCGAGAGTAATCCTAAAGCATGTGAGAGTGTATCAAGTGGGAACGAAGAACCACTTTCAAGGTATAATTTTCCTCCATTTTTTGCATAACCGATAAGAGCAAGCTGATCGGATGTAGAAAGTGTATCGTTGTTACCATCCTCTTGAATCAAGACTGCGTCATAGTCAGATAAGTCCGATGGAAGACTGGGGCGTGAATCAATTTGTCCATGATAGATAGCAGGGACATCATTCGCCATATCATGCGGAACAAACGACGAAGTATCGGAAATTAATAAAATCCTTCCATGAAGTCCCTGCGCGCCCGCTGGCACATGGGAACTCACCAGAAAAAAAAGAAAGACGAAAAGCCTCTTCATAGGGACTCTAACCAAAAGCGTAACCGAGTAACGAGCCGCTTGCTCGTTACTCGGTACGTGTACATACGATCTGGAATTACCAGCGTTTTCCGCCACGGTCGCCGCCGCGATCGCCACCACGGCCACCGCCGCGACCACCGCCGCCGCCGCCGTAGCCGCCGCGACCACCGCCGCCGCCGCCACGACCGCCGCGATCTTCCATCGGGCGTGCTTCATTGACGATGAGCGTCCGGCCGCCGAGTTCGGCCTGGTTCAGCTCGTCGATGGCTTTTTTCGCCGCATCGTTATCGTTCATTTCGACAAAACCGAAGCCCTTGCTGCGTCCGGTGTCGCGATCGGTGATAACTTTGGCGCTGGCGACCTCGCCATAGGCCGCAAAAATTTGATTCAATTGGGCATCGTCCGTTTGATAGGGCAGCCCTCCGACATAGATCCTCATGGAGTAATAATAGTAAGTGACGTGAAACAAACCGATCGATTGAATGGCAACGCGAGATCAGAGCCGGCGCGAAAGGCGTCCGTTGAAGCAAGGGGACGAGGGACCTCGAACACGACAAGCGCGCTTTTCCGAAACCGACCGAACCGAATGCAAATACTTCTCTTCACGAACCACACAACCGAATAGGAGTATGAATTCGGAACCCTTAATGCCGAAAAAGGAGGATAAGTTCACACAAAATTCCTCTTTTTTCCATGAATTTACAGAAAAATAATAACAAGAGGAAGAAAAAGGCGGCGCTTCTGCAGCAACCGCCTTTCTGCATCGCATTCAAAACGTTACTTCTGGATCAGAAGCCGTTTGGAACTTGTGACGGGAGCGCCTGACGCCGTTTTAGATGCCACGCGGACCACATACGTCCCATTCGGCATTCCATCGGTGGGGCAAGAGACCATTTCGGTTCCCGCGCTTTGCCACACCAGCTTGCCGAGCACATCGTAAATCGCGACGCTCGATGCGGTTCCCTCGGGCAGCATGACCGTGACGTTATCGCTCGCCGGATTTGGCATGAGCGAAAAGTTCACGCTGGGCTGGGCCAGCGTCTGCACCGAGGCGGCGGCGGCGGGGAGAACATGCGCCACTACATGATACGTAAATTGAGGAATGGAAGTAATTTCATGCTTGCCCTGGGTTCCTTGCGTTTCATAGGTTAGCGTGAAATCGAGAGCATACGTCCCTGTATCGGGAGCGATGAGCGTCAGAAGATACGGTCCGATATTTCCATTCAGCGGGAGTGTATCGTCGATATTATCGGTGTGATTATAAAGTTCGGAACCGAAGAACACATCGATGTTCGTATCCTCTGGCGCGACTTCCAGGCTGAGAAGTTGCAGCGCGCTTGTGTCCATATTTTGGATGAAGATCGCGTGGCGGCTGCCCAGCGAACTTGCCGACATCGAAAGCGAACCTGTACCCGGAGGCGCATCGAGCGTCACCGAATCGATCACGGGTATCGACCAGCTACCATTCAACGGAACCATCAGCGAAGAGCAGCCATAGCCGTCCGGCCCCGATCCCGCGATATTCGCTGCAAACCACGCCGAATAATCAAGCGTCGTTGGATCGGCCGGTAAGGAAAACGTGATGCTCACACTCGCCGTGTCTCCCGGCGAAACGACGACTGGGAACGAAGGTGAATTGATCGTGAAGGCATCCGCATTCGTCCCTTCGATTTGAGGGGAACTCAGCGTGATCGCGGAATCGGTTACGTTAACGATCGTAATCGTTTGCGTTAAGCTGCTTCCGCTGGCCACCGGACCGAAGTTCCCGCCCGCCGTGCCAACGCATGCCGTATTCGGCTGCTGAACACTTGCCGAAAGTTCCGTGGTCGTAGAATCGGTCCCGGAACCATAATCATAAACAACGCGAAGTTCCCCGCTATATCCACCGGAATCGTACGCTGCAATCGTCGCACAAAGCTGACCCAGCGTATCCATCCCATCGCCTCTGATGCCGAAAGGCAGCGTAGGCAGGTTCGTCACCGACCATTGCACGTTCCCCGTTTGATCGGCATTGAGTAGTTCCACACTCGTGACCCAGATTGAATCCGCATTCGGATTCGAAACGATAAAGCCCTTACAATCTTCCTGGCCAATCGTCAGATCATAGCCTTGCACATACAGCGTTGCCGGAACATGGCTCAGGACCGTTCCCACGACCATGACATCGACAGTATTGCTATCGCCTACGATCCTAACGGTAGCCGAGACGGTACTGGAACTTGTCGGTGCAAAACGAATGTAAACGATTGTTCTGCCCTGGAACTGAACGATACTGTCCGATTCCAACGTGATTTCGGAACTCCCGAGTACGGAAATCTCGATTGTCGTATTCGGTGGTCCGACCGTCGAATCGTTATCGTCAACTTCGATCGTTGCTTCGCTCGATGACCCAACCGCTGCCGCCATGGTGATGCTATCTGGAGACAAGAGCGTGATGGGATGCCCAAAAGCCCGAAACGAGAAGAGAAGGATAAACGCCGCTGCCGCAAGCACGGGCAACCTGCGCGTGGAATGGTTTAGTTGCAGCGCCTGACCGATCGGACGCCGATATATTGTAGAGAGTAGTTGCATTGTATTCCTTTCAAGAAAATAAGTGGATGTTGAATTACAGGAACCCTAATCTTTTCCACTCTCCGATCGTTGCAACTTTGACTACTCAATTTCTACTCAGATGGTATAAAAGCTTAACAGGTCATTAGGCAGGAATTCCATTCATCCGGCGAAAAATTTCATCGAAATTCGCCTGGGAACCATTAACAAGACTGGCCGCTCTTCCAATTGCGATTTCGTTCAGGTCCTCGGCCATTCCGCGCATCGTTTCCTCTGCAACTTCCTTTGCCGAAATTCCCCGGTCAATCTGTCCTCGCCTGGCACGAGCACCGCGATCGAGTTCCGTATCGACCGTCGGCGGAATGATTTCGAACACTTTCACTCGCGAGTTCCGAAGCTGATGCCGAAGCGAGATGGTCAGCGAATGAAGCGCGGCTTTGGTCGCGCAATAAATCGGCAGGGAAGCAATGGGAATGAATCCCAAGCCCGAGGAAACATTGGCAATCGCCGCAGAGGCTTTCGTCATTAGATACGGCGTAAACGCAGCCGTAAGATAAACCGCAGCTTCCAAATTGATTCCAATTTCGTTATCGCCGGATTCCAGCGCCTCTAATCCTTTTGTAAAATCGACTTCGCGCTGCATTCCCGCATTATTCACAAGGATATTCACTCCTTCGCTCGCAGACCACTCGAATATCGCCCCGCGATCGGAACGATTCAAAATATCGGCGACGCGATACGTCAGGGAAGGAAATTCGTGCCGCGCGGCTTCCAGCTTCTCTTCGCGACGGCCACAAATGAGTACGGAATTCCCGCGCTCCAAAAAGGCTTTCGCCAGTTCCAACCCGATGCCGGTTGCGCCGCCCGTGATGAGAACGGTGTTATTTCTTAAGTCCATGCTTGATCGTACACAGAAACCCTCGGTTCTATTTTCGTGTCCCGCGCTGCTTGGCGCAGTTCCCGTTCCATCCGAATAATCTGCCAGATCTGGTCCAAAAACCACGGATCGATTTTCGTTGACTCGTAAATCTCTTCCAGAGAAATTCCCAACTGAAAGGCATAGCGAATGTTAAAGATCATATCCGAACGACGAATGCCAAGCCGCTCCCGGATCGTCTCCGCTGCAA
The DNA here is from genome assembly GCA_036501405.1 of Kapaibacterium sp. (SeqCode). Lineage (GTDB taxonomy): Bacteria > Bacteroidota > Ignavibacteria > Palsa-1295 > Palsa-1295 > PALSA-1295. Next base: position 1,948 of record DASYAJ010000140.1, on the reverse strand, counting down.
ATTGTTTTTCGGCTTCGCTCATGTTCGGAATATCGAATTCGTCCTTGCCATCCCCACCCAAACCGTAGCGGCCTTGCTCCAATGATCGCAGCGCCTTCTGCAATGCCTCTTTGAAGGTACGCCCAAACGCCATCGCCTCGCCCACCGATTTCATCTGCACGCCAAGCTGCGAGGAACTCGCTTCGAGGCCCTTGAACTTCTCGAAATCCCAGCGGGGAATTTTTACGACGCAATAATCGATCACCGGCTCGAAGCACGAGGGCGTCTTCTTGGTAATGTCATTCGGAATTTCATCGAGCGTATAACCGATGGCAAGCTTCGCTGCGATCTTCGCGATGGGAAACCCCGTCGCTTTCGAAGCTAAGGCCGACGAACGAGATACCCGCGGGTTCATCTCGATGATGAGCATTCGGCCGTCCTTCGGATTCAGCGCAAACTGAATATTCGAACCGCCCGTCTCGACGCCAATCGCCCGAATAATCTTGATCGCCGCATCGCGCATCTTCTGATATTCTTTATCCGAAAGCGTCTGCGCCGGTGCCACCGTAATCGAATCCCCGGTATGCACGCCCATCGGATCGAAATTCTCGATCGAACAGATAATAACGACATTATCCGCCGTGTCCCGCATCACTTCCAGTTCATATTCCTTCCAGCCGATGACCGACTCTTCCACCAGCACCCGATGCACAGGCGACGCATCGAGTCCATGCTGGACGATCTCCCGGAACTCTTGCTGGTTCCATGCAATCCCCCCACCGGAACCGCCCATCGTAAAGCTCGGACGAATAATCGCTGGGAAACCGACCATCTCGATCAGTTCCTGCGCCTCTTCCACGGTCGTCACAAACCCGCCGCGCGCCATTTCGAGGCCGATCGACTTCATCGTATCGAGGAACTCTTCCCGGTCTTCCGCCCGCTTGATCGCATCCGGCTTCGCACCGATAAGTTCCACACCGTACTTCTCTAAAATTCCCCGCTCGGCGAGCGCCATCGCATTATTCAGCGCCGTTTGTCCGCCCATTGTCGGAAGAATGGCATCGGGCCGCTCCTTCGCGATAATCGCTTCGATATATTCCGGCGTGATCGGCTCGATGTAAGTCGCGTCGGCGAATTCCGGGTCGGTCATGATCGTCGCCGGATTCGAATTGACGAGAATCACGCGGAACCCTTCCTCGCGCAAGACCTTGCAGGCTTGCGTTCCCGAATAATCGAACTCGCACGCCTGCCCGATCACAATCGGGCCGGAACCAATGATGAGGATGCTGTGGATGTCAGTACGTCGTGGCATATCGAGGCGCGTTAACACGGACATGAACGAGGGTGTGCCCTGTTCCAAATCTCTTTCGCCAATAGGACGAAAATCTATCGCACGTTTCTATGACCGGATGGATGGAGTCACAAAAAATTATCCACTTTTTCCACAGCAAGTCTCCGAATTAAGCCGCTTTCGATAATCTGAAAAACTTTGGTTCCAGTGGCATTGGGAACATTTTCATGAACTCGCTGTTTCTTTTCATGAATTCAGGCCTGTCTTTCCGAAATAGGTGCCTCTCATCGTACCTCAATATACGAACAAAAAATGGGACGTGCAAGAAATTCGAATTTTTTTTGAAAAAATTTTGTAACCGGAGCGAGGTTATGCGTTTTAACTATATGAGAATTTCTTTTAATGGATTCCACCCTCCTTCCTTTATACACGCCATCTTCAAATCTCTTCTCATTTCGCTGGTTTTGATCATCACGACGGGTGCGTCGGCGCAATGGAAAAACGTGCTTTCTCTTGGTTGGGAGAACCGAGTTACAGTAATTTATTTCTTAGATCAATTAGGCTATAAGAATATTGGTTTTGCCTGCACTGATAAGGACATTTTTAAGACAATGGACACAGGGACGACATGGGTCCGAGTTTCAACATCGAATTATCCATCCGAACTAAGAGACATAG